>CAYMNX010000631.1:0-12528 GCA_964391905.1 uncultured Rhizobiaceae bacterium | reverse complement strand
GACGCTCGCGCGCGGCACCGTGTCGGCGGCGGCGAGCGCAGCCGTGCCGTTCGCGGCCGGATCGACGCAAATCGGCTTCTCGCGCAAGATGCGAATGAAGGAGCAATCGCTGCGCGCCACCGCGGAATAGGCGTGATCCGTCACGGTCTTGCCCGTCGCAGCGAAGCTGACGATATCGGCCGAATAGGAGGCGATCATGACGACCGGTGGCAGCGCGCAGCCTTGCAGCGCAAGCGCCACCAGCAACATCCCGACCCACGTTGCGCGACGCATGGCTCCCTGCCGACACATTTGTTGCAGTATCAATGAATTGTGCGGCGTCATGCAAGTGAATTGCAAGCAGCGCCGCCGCGCTGGCCGTGACCATCGGGCAACAAAAAACCCGGCGTTTTTTCGCCGGGCGGAATTTTCATGATGTGAGAATTATAGCATTTCGATCCGGATCGGGTCAAGAAGAAACGTGGAGCAACGCGCGTTCAATTCGACGCGGTGCGTTTCTCGTCCTTGGCGCCTTGATCCGCGTCATAGACTTCGAGGCGAACCGGCGCGACGCCGTCATCTTTCATGCCGAGACGCGCCGCCGCATCGCGCGAGAGATCGATGACGCGTCCGCCGACGAAAGGGCCGCGGTCGTTGATGCGCACGTGAATCGAGCGGCCGTTCTGCAGATTGGTCACGCGGACGATCGTATCCATCGGCAAGGAGCGATGCGCGGCGGTCATCTTGTCGGCGCCGAGCTTCTCGCCATTCGCGGTGCGAGTCATTTTTGCGGTTCGCATGTACCAGGAAGCAAGCCCGGTTTGCGCGAAGCGCGGCAATTTCTCTTCCTCGACGGGCGTCACCGGCGAGGCCAGCGGCGAAGGCTGCACGTCGGGCGACGGCGATACGCAAGCCGAGAGGCAAAGCGCCGTCAAGCCCAGAGCGGCGATCGATTCCCGAATACGTTTGAGCGAAGGCCCGCGCAGCGATTCCATTGCACGAGCGTTGACCGAAAACATTAACGACCCGTTAGAATCGCCAATGTCGCGATAACGCCGGGATAAGGCCCTCTCACTTTTATGCACAGGCACGGGGTATTTGTCGCCGCGCCGTCACAGCCGAGCCGCGCAGCGGCCGCGCCAAATTCGTCCGAATTCCCAATGAGGCATCGCCCCCCTCGATGTCGTTCCCCGAGAAAATTAACCCTAAGCGATCGATCGCGCTTCTGCAACGCGAAATGATCCGAATGATCAGAGACCAAAATGTGCCTGGAGCACGCCGAGCGCGCCGATAAGAATTCCCGATGCCGCTTCCTGGCTGAGGCTGCGCCCGTTCCAGCCTTCGCGCAGCGCCCAATCCTTGACTGTCCATTCGCAGCCGACGACATGCCACACGCAAGATCCGGCGGGCGCCGTCAGCCCGCCCAAAGTTTTGAGCGCGAGCCAGACTTTCTTGCGCGCCTCGGCTTGCGCCAAGGTGATCGGCAATTCATGCCGACCTTGCGGCAGGCGCCGCAGATCGGGAACGCGCAAGCCGTCGAGCTGCGCCGTCACAAAGAGCGCGTGAAAATCTTCGGCCGCTTGATGCATCTCGGGCGTGATCGTGCTTTTGCGCAGCATCGCGCCGAGCGTGTCGACGACGCGGAAGGGACGCGCCGGTCTGCCGTCCTCGTCGGCAATCGCATGCGGCAAGCGCTCGATGGCATCATGCGCGCGCCGTTCCGCGGTCGGCGCCAAGCCATCATCGCGCCGCCGATTTCGATTCCTACTCATGCTCTTCCCTCTCCCCACGGCGCGCAAGCGCGCGACGAAGCTCCGCGATCGCTTCGCTCTCCGATTCTTCTGCGTCGTCTTCCGGCACGTCGCTGAGCGCGAGGCATCGCACCCGGCGCGTCGCGCGCGGCGCCAATTCGCGCGCCAAGACGAGCTCGATGGCCGGCGCGCTCGCGGGGTCGAGATGGCAGAGACGATGATGAGCGGCGCAATAGGACGAGCCCGGCAAGCTCGGCGCGCCGCAGAACGGGACGGCCCCGACCGCCCATTCCGCCGCGGCGATGAAGGCGCAGGGCGCCGGCCCCGCCGCCGCCGATGAGGCGAGACTCGGCTTTTCGGCCTCCCCAGGCTGTGGTATTGTTCCCGAATTGTTCTCTTTCTCAGTTACACCCGAACTGAGGGGCAGATTCCCATGCATGAGGCCGCCTTCCCCGATGTGCTTGAACTGTTTTTACGTACACATTGTACGCTTTCTACGCGCAAACTTCAATGCGAAAAGCGTATAGCTTTGTATGGGAAATGCGTCTACACTCCGGTCATGGCTGAAGCTGCGTCCGTATCCCGCCGTCTCAAACAGCTGCGCCAGCGCGCCGGGCTCTCGATCCGAGAGGTCGCGCATGCGCTCGGCATGGAGCACGGGTCGAGCTATCAGCATTACGAGGACCGCTACCGCAAGCCGCTCCTGCCGCTCGAATTCGCGCAGCGCCTCATCCCGATCTTCGGCGCCAAGGGGATCGATGCGGCCGAGCTTTATGCGCTCGCCGGCGTCGACGGCTCGGGCGGGCGCGCGCTTGCCGCCAAGAGCGAGGATGCGGGGACGCTGCGTATCGAGGAGCTCGATGTGCGCGCCTCGGCCGGCGACGGGCTTACCGGCGACAACGAAAAGGTGGTGGCGGAGTGGCGCGTCCCGAGCGAGGTGGTGCGCTTTTATTCGACCGCGCCCGCCGCGGAGCTACGCATCATCACCGTGCTCGGCGACAGCATGGAGCCGACTTTGCAGCCGGGCCAGCGCGTCGTCGTCGACACCGGCGACAAGACGCCGAGCCCGCCCGGCATCTTCGTCGTGTGGGATGGGCTGGGGCTGGTGGTGAAGCGCGTGCAGGTCTTGGCGCATAGCGAGCCGACGCGCGTACGCATTACCTCCGACAATCCCAAATACGAGCCCTACGAGCGCACGCTCGCCGAGGCTTATATCCAGGGGCGCGTCATCGGCCAGTGGCGTTGGCTTTGACCGCGTCCGATTTTTCGAGCGCGCTGCCGTCGAGGCGGATGACCGGCTTCGGCACTTGCGCCGACCAGTGATCGAGGTGGCGGATCAGGGTCTTGGCGTTGAACGGCTTGACGATGAAGGCGTTGCCGCCCGCCGCCTTGCACTTCTCGAGATCGCCCACCGTGTTGTTGACGGTGAGGAAAATGATCGGCACGCGCCGGCCCTTCGGCGTCGCGCGGATCTGCTTGCATAGCTGATAGCCGTCCATCCCCGGCATCTGCACGTCGAGCAGGATCACGTCGAGCGGCTCACGCGCCGCGATAATGTTGAGCGCCTCCGTGCCGTCATGCGCCCCGACATAGGTGTAGCCGGCGCCGTTGATCGTGGCGTGAAGGATCGCCTGCATCTCCCAGGAATCGTCGACTCCGAGAATGCTTTTAGACCGTCGGTCGACGACTGGGGGTTGTTGAGCCATGACGATCAAAGATCTCCTTCGCTGAACTGCTAGGCGGCGTCTCGATAGATTTTGAGCGCGCGCAAAGCATCGGCGGCTTCATCGGCAAACGTGGTCGAGAGCGATTGACAGCGCGGTTCGTTGCTTGCCTTGCACGACGTTTCGATCTCTCGCGCCAATGATGAAAGGCGCGCGGCACCGATATTCCCCGCGACACTGACGATATCATGAGCTTCGCGCGCGGCATCGGCCCAGTCGGATCCCGCGAGCAGGCCCTCCAAGCGCCGCACGCGTTCCTCCAGGCTTTGCGCGAATTGACCGATGAGGCCGGCGAATTTCGTCTGATCCATGATCCCCTTCAGCTCATCGAGCTTTGCCGCATCGAAGACCGGCAACGTCGGCGGGGCAGCGGCGACTGCGCCTCCGGCCGTCGCGGCGCCGGGCGCCTCCTGCGGCTCGAAGGTCGGCGGCTCGTCGTCGATACGCCGGTCGAGGAGCAGCGGCGCTGTGCCTGGCGCCTTCAGGCGCGAGAGAACTTTGCTGATAACTTTCAGCATGACGGTATGCGCACGCGACAAATCCCTTGGGCTCTCCACACATCGGCTTCGGTCGAGAGTGAAGCCGCGAAGATGCCAATTTGATGCAATGAAGTAAAAAAGCGGTTAACCAATATGGCTAACCGCCGAGCGGCAATGTTAACCAAATCTCTCGTACCAGAGCAGTGCTGGCGGCGGACGCGCCCATCGGAGCGTGAGGCGTTAAGCCGCCGCCTGGTAGCTCTTCAGCGCATGCAAAGCCTGAACGGCTTCGCCCTTGAAGTCGGAAACGACCAGACGACAGGCAGCATCGTCTCCGGCTTTGCATAGCTTTTCGAGCTCGCGCGCGAGTGTCGAGAGCCGTGTCGCGCCAAGATTTCCGGCAATGCTGACGACGTCGTGCGCCTCGCGCCCCGCCTCGGCCCAATTCGACTGATCGAAAAGCTCGAAGAGATGCGTTAAGCGCGACTCAAGCCCCTCAGCGAATTGACTAACGAGGCCCAGGAATTTACTGGCATCGATCACTTCTCTCAGCTCATCGAGCCGCGCCGGATCGAAAACCGGCGCGGACGTGGCCGCACCAGCCCCTGCGGTTTCATCAACAAGCGTCATTGATGGTGCGGTGGAGCGTGTCAACCGATCGATGGCCGCGATCAGATCGGGCGGGTTGAAGGGTTTCGATACATAGTCGTTCATCCCCACGGCGAGATACTCCTCGCGCGCGCCGGCGAGGGCATTCGCCGTCAACGCAATAATCGGCACGTCACGGGCCGGCGACGGCAGCGCCCGGATTTGCGCTGTCGCGGCGATGCCATCGAGATCTGCCATCTGAATGTCCATCAGCACGATGTCGAAGCGAGAAGTTTGCACCGCCGTGACTGCTTCGCGGCCGCTCGCGGCGACCTCGACCTCATGACCGGCTTTCGTGAGGATCAGGCGCGCAACCTGCTGGTTCACCGCATTGTCTTCGACCAGCAACACACGCAGGCTGCGACGTACTTGCGCCTTCGGTGCCTCGGGATCGATCACTTCCAGCGGCAGTTCCGCCGAGGTAGCGTGCGCCAAAGGAATCTCGAACCAGAATCGACTGCCCTCTCCTTCCTTGCTGATGATACCGATTGTTCCGCCCATTAGTTCGACGAGTTCTTTTGATATCGCAAGACCGAGGCCTGTCCCGCCGAATTTACGCGTGATCGACCCATCGGCTTGGACAAATTTCTGAAAGAGCCGCGCCTGAGCGTCCGCTGAAATCCCGATGCCGGTATCGACCACTTCGAAGCGCAATCGCGGCCCCTTCGTGGCTGTCGCCGCGGAGACCTCAATAGTAACGCCGCCGGTATCGGTAAACTTCACGGCATTACCAACAAGATTCAACAAAACTTGGCGTAGCTTCGTCGGATCGCCGACAAAGAAGCCTCGCGCTCCCGAGCGAACCGAGGCGGTGAGCGATATGCCTTTTTCCTGTGCGCGAGGCTTCGAAATTGCGACCACCGCTTCGACCAGCGCATCGAGATCGAATGGCACGCTCTCGACCATAATAATGCCCGACTCAAGCTTCGAAATGTCGAGCACTTCGTTGACGAGCACCACCAGTGCTTCGGCGCAAGAGGCAATGGATTTCGCGTATTCCGTCTGCTCCTCGGTCAAACGCGTTCCAAGCAGCAAATGGCTCATGCCGATGATGCCGTTCATCGGCGTGCGAATTTCATGACTCATCGTGGCGAGAAAATCGCTCTTGGCGCGATTGGCGGCTTCGGCGGTGTCCTTCGCGGCAGCGAGAGAGGCCTCGCTGTCGCGCAACTGGCGCGCCATGATCTCGCGGCGGCGATTCTGTCGGATGAGCCCGCCGAAAAGCAAGACGCATCCGATGATTGCCGCTACCGTCGCGACGCCGATAGCGATCGCGTTGCGGCGCCATTGGGTCAGAACCCAATCGACGGACACGTTGGTGACAATCATCAGTGGATAGCCCTGCATCCGGCGGGCTGCAGTGATACGCGCTTCGCCCGTGATGTAGCCAGGCGACAAGCCCGATGAGACTTCCGCACCGCTTATCACCGCACGGACAAAAGGAGATCGCTTGAGGATGTCGCTGCCGACCAGCTCTTTCACGAGCGGAAAGCGCACGAGCAATGTTCCGTCATCGCGAGCCAAGGTGACGACGCCGTCACCACCGAGATTGATCGCGCGATAGAATTTCTCCATATAGCCGAGATTGACGCCTGCCGTAACGACACCGAGATATGTACCGTCCGCTGCTCGCATGGAGCGAGCGAGATAGAGCATGAACTCGCCGTTGGCGTGACTCTCGGCGGGAAGGCCGATGATAATCTGGTCGGCTGGCGCGTTGCGTGATCGGATGATTTGATCGTGATCGGAATTGTCGACACGCGGCGTTGGCCAAAAGCGCGACGAGCCGACGAGCTTGCCGTCGACATCGGCAATGCCAATAAAATCGAGTTGCGGCAGGTTGGCCGATCTTTCGCGCAGGAAATCATGCGTCGTCTTCGTGGCCGCCTTGCTGCGTAACTCGGCTGGGCTCTTGAGGCTCATGCCTGCAAATCGGTCCTGAACGTCCTTCAGGACGAGGTCTATCGCTTGAAAGCTGCGCGTGTTTTCTTCGGCAAGGATGAGGTTGACGTTGAGAACGTCGCGCTCGCCATCTTCGAGCGCCGCTTGGCGCTGCGTCCAAACGGCGAGAGCGGCGAAAAGAACCATCACCACAACGCAACCCGTCCCCGTCAGGGCGAGAAGCCGGTTCATCGACCTGATCGGCAAGATTCTACTGTGCAATGCCATTTCTGGCGTTCCCTACCCGCTTTCGGCGCGGTTGATACTTTGGGAAGCCAGTCTCGGCAGTCAGCGTTAAACAAGCCCTAAATTGTCTGTGAGAAAAGACTCAGTGCTTGATTAACCCTTTCTTGCCACAGCAGTAGCGGATCAAACCTTCGCCAGCGCGTGGTCGAGATCCTCGATGAGGTCGTCGGGATCCTCGAGACCGACCGAGAATCGCACGAGCGCATCGGAAATGCCGACGGCCTGCCGTTCCTCCGGCTTCAGACGCTGATGCGTCGTCGTCGCCGGGTGGGTGACGAGACTCTTGCTGTCGCCGAGATTGTTGGAGATGCGCGCGAGCCTCAGCCCGTTCAGGAACCGGAAGGTCTCCGCCTTATCGCGGCCGACCTCGAAGACCACGATCGTGCCGGCCCCTTTCATCTGGCGCTGGGCTAAGGCGTATTGCGGATGGCTCTCGAGCCCCGGATAACGCACGCTGCCAACGCTTTTGTGACGCTCCAGAAACTTCGCGATCTTCTGCGCACTATCGCATTGCTGCGTCACACGCAGGTCCAGGGTCTCGAGCCCCTTGACCAACAGCCAGGCGTTGAAGGGCGAGAGCGCCGGCCCGGTATGGCGCAGGAACGGCACGAGCTGCTCGGTTACGAACTTCGTCGATCCCAAGACGGCACCGCCGAGGCTTCGTCCTTGCCCGTCAATGTGCTTGGTCGCCGAATAGACGACGATATCGGCCCCGAGCTGCAGCGGCTTCTGCAGGAGCGGCGAGGCGAAGACATTGTCAATGATGAAGCGACCACCCGCCGCATGAGTAAGATCGGCCACGGCTCTCAAATCGACGAGCTCGAGACCGGGATTGGACGGGCTTTCACAAAAAGTGGCGGCGACGCCGCCTTTCAGCGCAGCGCGCCACTGATCGAGATCGCGGCCGTCGACCAACACCGTCTCGACGCCGTATTTCGGCAAAATGTTCTGCAGAATGAAGAGGCACGAGCCGAAGAGCGCGCGCGATGCCACCACCTTGTCGCCGGCTTTCAAAAAGCAGGCGAAGGCCGCGAAAACCGCCGCCATGCCGGACGCGGTGGCGCGACAGGCCTCGGCCCCCTCCAAGAGGCGCAAGCGCTCTTCGAACATGGTGAGGGTCGGGTTGGCATAACGCGAATAGACATAGCGGACGCCGTCGCCTTTGAAAGCTTCCTCCGCCTCCTCGGCCGTCGCATAGACATAGCCCGAGGTCATGTAGATCGCTTCGGCCGTCTCCTCGAATTGCGAACGCAATTGACCGCTATGGGTCAAGACGGTACGCGGGCGCCAGTTGGGCGAATGCTCGGGCGAGATCAACGGCATCACTCTTTCTCCTTCGGTCCTATGCCGATCGACGGACAACAAAAAAGCCCCGTCCCGCGAGGGCCAGGGCTTCGATGAGCCTCCGACCTTTTAGCGGTTGTTTTAACGTGGCCGCAAGCCGGTCGGCTTCAAATCACCACGAAGTCTCACTCTGAGCGAAACGCGTGCCGAAGTCAAGCGCTAGCCACCGCGGCGCGCGGCTTCGATCAGCCCCAGACTTGACGCGCTACCTCGACAATGCGGGCAAGCTTCGCCTCGACGATATCCATTGGCAGCCGTCCGCCGCGGCGCGCGGCGCTCGCAAAGCCGCATTGTGGCGACAAGCAGAGCTGGTCCAGCGGTACGATCTTGCTTGCCTCGTCGATGCGGCGCTTCAGGAAGTCCGGGGTTTCGATCTCGGGCCGCTTGGTCGTGACGAGCCCCAGCACCGCTCTCTTGTTCTTGGGCAGAAATCGCAGGGGCGTAAAATCGCCCGCTCGAGGCGTGTCATATTCGAGAAAGAAGCCATCTACATCGAGGCGATTGAACATGCGCTCGGCGACCGACTCATAGCCACCATCCGCCATGCCGTGGCCCACATTGCCACGACACATATGGACACAAACGGTCATGCCGGACGGCCGATCGCGGATCGACGCATTGATCGCATCGATATAGGTATCGATCAACTCGTCCGGATCCTCGCCGCGCCCTTTGACGACCTCGCGGTTCTTCGGATCGCACAGCACCGCGATCGGCACCTCGTCCATCTGCAGATAGGTACAGCCGCGCGATGCCAGATCCGCAACTTCTTCGCGCATGATGCGCGCCAGATCGGCGAAATAGTCGTCGCGCCGCTGATAGACCGCGCGATCAAACGCGGCATCGCCGCGAAAATGCGCGATCGACGGCGTTGGCAGATTGGCCTTGATCGGACGATTAGTCATTGCCCTCAGGCTTGAGAAATCCTCGGCTGAAAGCGGCTCGCGCCGTCGCAGCTTGCCGACACATTTGGGTTCTCCGGCCGCGGCCCATTTTTGGCCTTCGAACGTCGTGAAAAGAAAGGCCGCCTCACCCGGTTCCTGGGCGAAGCCGTCACATTTTTCGAACAGGAATTCGCGCCAGCCGGCCTTCGGATATTCGCCATCGGTGATCGCGCCGATGCCGACGCGCTCCTGCATTTTCACGATCTCTGCGATGCATTCGCCTTCAATCTGCTTCAACGCATGCTTCGGCAATTTCCCAGCGGCAAAATCCTCGCGGGCCTGCATCAGGCGCTCAGGACGGGGAAAGCTGCCGACATGCTCGGCACGAAAAGGCGGCTTCGTCGAGGACGTTGCCATGGCGTCACTCCCTCTATTGCTTAGTCACCAAGCTTACAGCTTCGAGCTCGAGGCTTTAAAGACCAGAGTGCCGAGCCTATCGCTCAGCGACGTGATGGCGCTACTTTTTCGTCGATTTGAAATTTCCGGTATGGACGTCGTCGAACACTGGCGCTAAAGACCGGAAACGTACAATGACGACATCCGAAAACACGGATATCAAGGTCGGTCTCGTCCGGCTATCACTTCTCGCTTTCGCGACAGGGCTCATCACCGGCTTCGGTGCGATCGTGTTTCGCGGCCTGATTGGCATCATCCACAATTTGTTCTTCCTCGGCACGTTTTCTTTGTCCTATGACGCAAACGTGTTTACGCCTCCAGGACCTTGGGGGGCTTGGATCATCCTTGCGCCGGTCATCGGTGGCATGATCGTCACGGCGCTCGTGACGAATTTCGCGCCCGAAGCGCGTGGACATGGCGTTCCCGAGGTGATGGATGCGGTCTATTACCGCGAGGGTGTCATCAGACCCATTGTCGCAGCGGTAAAGTCGCTCGCCTCCGCCTTCTCGATCGGGAGCGGGGCGGCGGTCGGGCGCGAAGGCCCGATCATTCAGATCGGCGCGTCGCTGGGCTCGAGCATCGGACAAATGATCGGCATGGCGCCGTGGCAGCGCATCACGCTCGTCGCCGCGGGCGCGGGTGCCGGTATCGCGGCAACCTTCAATACGCCGATTGGCGGCGTCATGTTCGCGATCGAGCTCATGATGCCCGAAGTGAGCGTCCGCACTTTCCTGCCGGTGGCGCTCGCCACGGGCACGGCGACCTTCATTGGCAATTGGTTTCTCGGCCCGCAGCCTGCCTTCACGGTTCCGCCCTTGCCGGGGCTCGGCGGGCATCCTGCCTCAATCATTGCCCTGGCGCTCTATGCGCTGCTCGGCGCCGTCATGGGCCTCGCCGCGACGGCCTTTGTGCGCGCGCTTCCCGCCGCGGAAGATTTGTTCGATCGCATCGCGAATCCCTATTTACGGCACGCGATCGGCATGCTTTTTGTCGGCCTGCTGATATATGCGCTGTTCCGCTATGTCGGCCATTATTTCGTCGAGGGCGTCGGCTATGCGACGATCCAGGCGCTGCTCGTGGGTCAGCTCGCGCCGCTCGCCATCCTCCCGTTTCTCTATTTCGCCAAGCTCGCGGCCACTTCGATCAGCCTTGGCTCCGGCGCCTCGGGGGGCATTTTCTCGCCGTCCCTCTATATGGGCGCGACCCTCGGCGGTGCGTTCGGCGCTTTGGTCAATGCGATCTATCCGCTGCCCGATGCGAGCGTTGCGAGCTTCGCCATGGTCGGGATGGCCGCGATGGTTGGCGGCGGTACCGGCGCGGCCATGACGGCCGTCACGATGATCTTCGAGATGACGCGAGATTATGGAATTGTCATGCCGATGATCGTCGCCGTCGCACTGAGCATCGGCGTAAGGCGCATGCTATCGCGGGAAAACATCTACACCGTAAAGCTTGTCGGCCGGCGGCATCTGATCCCCAAGGCGCTGCACGCCAACATGTTCCTGGTACGGCACGCCAATGAGATCATGGAGAAGGACGTCCTGGTATTGCCGGCCGAGACCGATTTCGACAATTTTCTCCGCCGGCCCAATCATCAAGGCGCGCTGAAGCATATCGTTGTCACTCGCCATAATCGCATCTACGGCGTCTTGCGCGTCAATACCGCGCTGCGGCGCGGGCTCCACGAAGCCGATACGGGCGTGACGCTCGGCGACGTCGCGCAACGCGATTTCACGATCGCGCGCGAGGATGACATCGCCTTCGACGTGATCGATCGTATGTGGCGCAAGGGTGGATCGATGGTGGTAGTCGTCGCCGGCCAGGGAATACCGACAGAGGCCGACGTGAGAGGCATCATCTCGAAGGAGCATGTCGCAGATTCGGTCGCGGAGAGCATTAAGGGCTACGTTTAAAGCACGGCGCCGCCTCCACTCGCACCGGAACGATCCGAATTAATGGTGCGCCTGGCTGATCGCGAGAGGGCGAAGGTCGAGCACGACGGACAGCCGCACGCCGAGCCGCGCCACCTCCGCCACCTTCCGCCCGGCGATCGACCGATCGCAACCATCCTTCGTGAAGGCAATATAGAAATCGGCCTTCTTCCGATCCGCCTCGTAAACGAGATTTGCCGGTAAGTACGGCATCACCGATCCGGGCGGCCCGCATGCGGCGACATGATAGATCGTCTCGTCAAAGCGCGAGCCGTCGCGCATCTTCAGCCATACCACGAGATCATGCACCGCTTCCCGGTAGGAATTGGCCCAATAGTCGAGCTTGAAGCGTCCCGCCGCCCCCGACACACCGCCGACGAGAGCATTGTAGTAGACATACTCGTCGGGATGAAGCGCGAGCATCACCGCGATATGATAGCCAAGATAGAGCGCGAGCATCGCCGAGACGGCTATCAATTCCTTGGACCAGGCGCGGAGCCGCCGGATACCGGCCTCGAAGGCGAGCGCTGCACAACAAGCGAGCGGAGGCTCGACAAAAAGGAAATGCCGCATGCCGTCAAAAAGCGTCGCATGGATTGCGACTGCATAGACAACCGGAAATACAGCGGCAAAGACGACGAGCCCCGGCGCGAGCAGCGTCTCCAGCGCGGGCTTTTCGCGCCAGACTTGCCAGGCTGTCCAGATCGATCCGCCGCCCAGCAGGAGCAAGAACAATTCAGGGAGCTTGATCAGAAGAAAGGTTGGCAGATAGGTCCACGGCAGCGCCGGCGCCGGAATGTAGAGGCCGTCGAACAGCGTCGCGTAGGGAAAGTCGTGGTGATCGAATTGCATGATCGCCGAGATGGGACGCCACAGCGGATCGAGCTGCGCCCAAGGCCAAGCAAGAAGCATGATTCCATAGGACAGCACGATGACAGGAGCGACGACCCGGCTCGTTTCATGGATGAGCTCGCCGATGGCGCCGCTCACGCGTTGATCACGCCGCGCGTGCAGCGCAGCCACCGCCGCCAGCACGAGGCCGAGATAGCACAAGCACAACAAACCGCCGACCCGCACGCCGAGAGTGAGGCCGATGCTGAGCCCGAGCTTCACTACGTCGCGCCACGGCGGCGCGGGCAGCGCCG
>CAYMNX010000630.1:0-4942 GCA_964391905.1 uncultured Rhizobiaceae bacterium | reverse complement strand
TTCGATCGCATCGTAGCGCGCCAGCACGCCGCGCGGCTCGATCGAATGTCCGCCGCCTTTGCCGAGGCGAAAGCGCTGCGCAATCACATGGGGCGCGTTCGCGAAGGCCGCATCAATGTCGCCATAGGAGACGCCCGTCCGCGCGACGAGATTGTCAGGACAATCAAGGCGCGCTTTGGGTGATGTCGCAGCAAGCCCGTCGACCGGATCGACAACGGCGGGCAGCGGCTCGATATCAAGCTCGATGAGGGCGATGGCGTCTTCGGCAATGCGTCGGGATTCGGCGATGACGAGGGCGATCGGCTCGCCGACATAGCAGACCTCGTCCGCCGCGAGAACATAAGGATCGACATCGAAGCGGATGCCTTTACCGGGCAAGGCCAGGGCAATGCGGTCCGAGGTCAAGCGCGGGCGAAGGTCGCGATAGGTCAGCACCGCCTCGACGCCCTCGAGATTTCGGGCGGCATCAAGATTGAGGTGCCGGATCCGCCCGTGGGCGATCGGGCTGCGCAAGAAGGCTGTTTCGAGCAGATCCGGGAAAGCGATGTCGTCAAGGAAGGTGCCGGCGCCGCGGAGCAGAACGCCGTCTTCGATTCGAGGGACATGGCGACCGATCCACCCCTCCTTCACCGCCTCCTCCATTTCGCACTTCGGTTTTCTGTCGTTCTGTCGTACAGTATGACCGAATGGCGGTCAAGCGGGGACCGCCGAACAGGTCATTTCACGGGGGACGAGAGGTGTCTGTTTCGACGAGGCTTGATCCGGTGTTACAGGAGCCCGCGCCGCTGCGGCGCAAAATCTCCGCCAGCCTGCGTCGCGCGATCGAGACGGGTGCCTTCGCGCCCGGCGCGCGGCTGGTGGAAAAGGATCTTTGCCGCGAGCTCAATGTCAGCCGCACCTCGCTTCGCGAAGCGTTGCGCGAGCTCGAAACAGAGGGGCTTTTGGTTCGCGGCACGCGCGGGATCGCAGTCGTCCAGATCACCGAGGACGAGGCGCGCAATATCTATCGGGTTCGGGCGGCGCTTGAGGGCATCGTTGCCGAAGAGTTCGCGCTACGAGCGGCCGACAAGGATCTGGCTGCGCTCGATAGCGTGCTCGAGGCTTTGACCCGCGCCTATTCCGCCAACGACTTTCCGTCGATCATCTCGGAAAAAGACCGCTTCTATGAAGTCCTCTGCATCGGGGCCGGCAATCTCGTCATTCTCGATATTCTCAACAGGCTAAACATGCGCATCAATCGGCTGCGCAGCCTGTCGCGATCGGATCCGGTGAGAGGTATTGCGAGCCTTCGCGAGATCAAGGCCATCGCCGCCGCGCTGAAACGACGCGATCCCGAACGCGCCAAGGCTGCTGCTATCCATCACGTCGAGATGGCTGCCGAAGCGGCGCTCAAATTCCGGCATGCCTTTTTGCCCTCTGCGATGAACGCATCGGAGAGGGATTGACGCCGCGGTAACCGAAGGCGGCACGTTGCAGGATTCCGCCAGGCGGGCTGTGCCAACCGCGGGCCGTCCGCCGATCACTCACCCCGGTCGCCATGCCAAGAGCGTGAACGGAGTTCTGGCACCCGCCCCCAACTCGACGACGGCCTCTCGGTTAAAAGAAATTCCCGCGGCCGTTTCCGCACGCGCAATAATCGTAACGACATTCACATCGGTACTCGCGAGATAGCTTGCCGCCTGGCTGCCCAGGGAGGGAAGCGTCGCGATCACTTGGGGAAGAGGTTGAGTGACTCGCGCGGCGACATAGGCATCGACCGCTTCGGGCACGATTCCGGGGAGCGCCGCGAGCACCTCGAGCGGCGCAGTCAGCGGATTTACCGTCGCTTGTTTCGAATAGACCGTCAGAAAGGGACGGAGCTTCTCATAAACCGTGCGGGGCATGCCGCTAAGCTGTCTCAGCTCCGATACGGTCGCGAAGGCCAAGGGATGTGTCCCTGCGGCGGGCAGCGGCGTTCCCGAGGTGCCGCTGGAAGAAAGCGATACGAGTTTCCCTTCCGTTGCGGATGCACGGCGCTGGACGATCTCCCTGAGGACGGCATCGCGGTCGCCCTCGTCCGCGATGGAAAACTCATTCAAGATATTCTGTATGATCTCGATCGGCGCCGAATTGATGTCGATCTTGCCGGCTTCATCCTGAACCGTGACGGCAATACTTGCGCCCGCATAGAGGATTGTATGCGGGTTGCCGTCGGCCTGATGCCAGCGGGCCGTAAAGTCCGGCCTAAGCAGCGCATTGATGGCCAGCGCAACGCCGGCTTCGGAGAAGGCGCGCGCGCGCGCAAGCTCAACTCTGTTTCGCGCGATCTTCGCCTCGCTTTGCACAAGGGCAGCGATCCCCGCCGCAAAAACGGCCAGCAATCCCAGGACCCAAATGACGAGCAGCAGCGCAAAGCCCGACTGACCTCTTGCTTCAGCCCCCGAATCACTGCGTGCTTTCATGGGCCTTTAGTCCTACTCCGCTTCTTCCCAGGCCTCGCGACAACGAACTCTGCGGTATCGCTAAATTCTCGCCCCGAGCCCGCGCCAAAGAGGTTCTCATGACGGCATTCAGATGATCGATATGCGGCGGACCAAACATGGTATGGTGGTCGCCGGGAACGTCGTAGGCGACAAAATTGCCCGTAACCAGCTCCTCCCATCCCGGGCGATAGTCGAGCACATCCGGACGCTCGAGGGGCTGAAGCAGAACAACATCACCAGCATAGGGTCGGGGTTGGTACGCCAGCGCGGCACGCTCTATTATTTCGCCGATGTCGAGGCGCCGTCGCGACATCGACCAAGGTCTTCCTCGCTGTGCGAGGCGGTGAAAGGCGCGCCGCGCGCGCTCCACGGCATAGCCCACGCTCTCAGCGGCCTTGCCGCGCAGGAAGACCTGCACGGCATGATGCTTGAGTTTGCTCAGCTCGAGCTCGAGCGCCCCGATCTCCCGAAAACGGGCGGGATTGCTCGCATGAATGAGAACCAGAAGGTCGACGCGATCGCCCGCTTCGATCAATTGTGACGCGACTTCAAATGCGAGAATGCCGGCACTGCACCAGCCGCCGATGAAGTAAGGACCCCGCGCTTGTACGCGGCGGATCGTATGGATGAGACGCGCGGCGAGCTCGGAAAGCGTGGCATCTTCGCTCAGATCCCGGTGCTCTTGCGGATCGAGGTCGAGACTGAGAAAAGGCTGGCTCGCCGCTATCGACTGCGCCAAGCGCCGAAAGCTCGGCTCCGGACGAATCCACAGCAAAGGGACAGGTCCGGTATCGGCTTGAGGTCGAGAGCCAGGAAATGGCGCGCGCCGCGGGCGATCCTCGGCGAGCAACTCGGCCATCGCCGCGACCGTCGATGCATGGAACACGGCGCCGGCCGATAGTCGGCGGGCGAAATCGACCTCGATCCGATGCAGTAATTTCGCCACGAGTAGAGAGTGACCGCCGAGATCGAAGAAATCGTCATGCACGCCAACCGTCGCTATTCCCAAGACTTGGCACCAAATCGCCGCCAGCTTCCGCTCCCGGTCGTTTCTTGGCGCGACCGCCCGGCCCGGCATTGGAAGCGGAGAAGGCTCTGCCAGCGCCTTTCGGGCGACCTTTCCGCTTGGCGTCATCGGCAAGGATGAGAGGCGCTCGAACCGGACCGGCGCCATATAGTCCGGCAAGCGTTCGAGCAAAAATCGACGCAATTGGGCTGGCTCCGGCCCTTCGTCATCACGGCAGACCCAATAAGCGACGAGATATCGCTCATCCGAAGGGCCGGTCCAGGCTTTAACTGCGGCGGCGGCGATTTTTGGATGACTCACCAATGCCGCCTCGATCTCTTCCAATTCGATGCGGCGACCGCGGATCTTCACCTGATTGTCGACGCGTCCATGATAATCAATAAAACCATCGGGCCGGTAACTGACGATGTCGCCGGTGCGGTAAAGCCGCTCGCCGGCCACGTTCACGGCCAGGAACCGTTCGGCCGTGAGCTGCGCTCGTTGCCGATAGCCGCGCGCGAGACCCGCACCGCCAATATGGAGTTCTCCAGGCACACCGACGGGAACCAACTGGCCTTGCGTATCGAGAATATACACGCGGGTGTTCGCAATAGGCCGCCCGATCGGCACGCGGCCATCGCCGCGTTGGACCTTATGGATCGCCGACCAGATGGTCGTCTCCGTCGGGCCATACATATTCCAAAGACTTGCGCCGCGCTCTGCCAGCCGATCAGCAAGATCACGCGTCAGCACATCGCCGCCGCAGAGAATCGTAAGGTGGTCGCTGCCTGACCATCCCGCTTCGACGAGGCTACGCCATAGCGCAGGCGTCGCCTGCATGAAGGTGCAGCCTGAATCGTCGATCGCCTCCATCAACCGTGGAAGATCGGAGACCACGTCGCTCCCCGCCAGAAAAACGCGTCCACCACTGACCAACGGTAGAAACAATTCGAGCGCGGCGATATCGAACGATATCGTCGTCACCGCAAGGAGGATATCGTCTGCGCCGAACCCCGGCTCGCGCTGCATCGACAAAAGAAGGTTGATCAGCGCGCGATGGGATATTTCGACCCCTTTGGGCCCGCCCGTCGACCCCGAGGTATAGATAATGTAAGCGAGATCATCCGGCTGGACGGCGGCTCGGTTTCCTTGGAAAGCACCACCACCCTCGACGCAGAGATCTTCGCAGCAGACGACGCGAATGGGCGCGTCAGCCATCACCGGCATGGTCACGCGGTCGGTCAGCAACAGCGCCGGCGCGGCATTCTCGAGAATAAGAGAACGCCTTACCTGCGGCTCTGCCGGGTCCAACGGCAAATAGGCGGCTCCCGTCTTCATAATAGCCAAAAGGCTCGCGATGAGATCGAGGGAACGCTCCATGCAGATGGCGATAACGGCGCCGCGGCCGAGATGCTCCTTCGTCAGGCCTGCCGCGATGCGGTCGGCGCGCTTATCGAGCGCACGGTAGCTCCAC
>CAYMNX010000629.1:0-3339 GCA_964391905.1 uncultured Rhizobiaceae bacterium | reverse complement strand
CGAGGGCGTGCCGGTCGCGATGACATCGCCGGGGTGAAGCGTCAGGCTCGCGCAAAGGCTCTCGATGATCGCGGGGACGCCGAAGAGCAGGTCCGAGGTGTTCGAATCCTGCCGCGTCTCGCCATTGACGCGTAGCGTAATCCGGTGGCCGGAGGGATCGCCGAACTCGTCCTTCGTGACGATGCAGGGGCCCATCGGGCCGAACGTGTCGAAGCTCTTGCCCTTGAACCATTGGCCGTGCGCCGCCTGCTTGTCGCGCGCGGTCACATCGTTGAAGACGGTGTAGCCGAAGACATGATCGAGCGCTTGCGCCTGGCTGATGTCGCGCGTCACCTTGCCGATGACGACAGCGAGCTCGACCTCGTAATCGAGCTGATTGGTGTTCTTGGCATGGCGCAGCACGCCGGCCTCGGGGCCGACGACGGTGGTGAAGGGCTTCGAGAAGATTTCCGGCACTGGCGGAAACTTGACGGGCAAGCCGCGGGCGCGGGCGCCTTCCTCGATATGGAGCTTATAGTTGCGGCCGATGCAGAAGATGTTCTTCCGCGGATGCGGGATCGGCGCATAGAGCTTCGTCCCGGCGAAGGGCAGCCAATTGTCGCCCTTGTCCTTCGCCGCCTCGAAGACCTTCTTTGCTTCGGTGAGCGCGGCCTCGCCGCCTTCGATCAGCGAAATCATCTCGCCGGGCAGCGCGCTGCTCGCCTTCTTCAAGTCGAGAATACCGCGCTTGGCATCGACGGCGCCGAGGCGCTCCTGGCCGTTGGCGTCGAAGGTCACGAATTTCATGGGCTCCTGCTCCCTTGTTGGACAACGCTGCCCCGCGAAATTCCGTTGCATTACCGGGGCGCGGCGGCTTCTAGTGATGCGTGGATGCTTGACCCTAGCAGGAAGGCCGCATTCCTTTCAACTGAGGCGGATCACGTCCTTTAGCGCCAGTCAGTGCGGATTGAAGCTCCTTGCGGCGGGGTGCGGATATTGCATAATATGGGCTCCCATATCATGTGGGCCATATAGACGGCTATGAAGACCACAATCGAGATTTCAGACTCGCTGTTACGTGAAGCGCGCAAAGTCGCGGCTCGCGAAGGGGTCACGCTACGGACACTCGTTGAACGCGGCCTTTATCGGGTCGTTGCCGAGACAAAGCATGGCACGCCCTTCAAGCTACGCCGCGCTAGTTTCAGAGGCAAGGGTTTGCAGCCGGAGCAGCGCGATGCATCGTGGGACAGGCTGCGTGAGAGCGCTTATGAGGGTCGCGGCGGTTGATCGCCGTCGACACGAACATCCTCGTTTATGCTCATCGCGAGGATTCGCCGTTCTATGAGATCGCATTTCGTCGCGTCACTCTGCTTGCGGAAGGTGCCGCGACCTGGGCGATCCCATGGCCATGTCTGCACGAGTTTGTGGCTATCGTGACGCATCCTCGGATCTATGCGCCGCCAACGCCACTGGCCCGAGCAATCGACCAAGTCGATGCGTGGCTCGAATCCCCAAGTCTGGCGCTCCTCACTGAGTCGGTGACGCATTGGGCCGCCCTGCGTGGACTGCTTACCGGCGGTCGCATCGCCGGCGCGCAAGTCCACGATGCGAGGATCGCTGCGCTATGCCAACAGCATGGCGTGCGCGAATTGTGGTCGGCTGATCGGGATTTCAGCCGATTTCCAGGACTCACCGTCGTAAATCCACTCGTCGAGAAGGATTGACCGAGGAGTTCGGATGCGTTCCAGCGACGGACGCCTCTGTTGCTCGGTTGTTGGAAGAAATTGGTCCGCGAATTTCCGTTGCATTACCGGGGCGCGGCGGCTTCTAGTGATGCGTGGATGCTTAACCCTAGCAGGAAGGCCGCATTCCTTTCAACCGAGGGCCGGGAAAGGGGAGGAGATCGTCATGACGGAATTGAGAAACCCCGCGCGTGCCCGGCTCGAAAACGGCGAGGTATCGATCGGCGTCGGCTTGCGCCTCGCGCGCGGCGCCGAGATCGGCCGCATCATGCAGAGCTGCGGCTGGGACTGGCTCTTCATTGATCTCGAGCATGGCGCGATGTCGCTCGACACGGCGGGGCAGATCTCGGTCGCGGCGCTCGATGCCGGGATCGCGCCGATCGTGCGCGTGCCGCAAGGCCAGCTCGACATGGCGACGCGCGCGCTCGATGCCGGCGCCTGGGGCATCGTCATGCCGCATGTCGACACCGCGGACGAAGCGGCGGCGATCGTTAAACGTGTCAAATATCCGCCGCAAGGCCATCGCTCGGTGATGGGCGCGCTGCCGCATTTCGGCTATCGCGGTGTCGGCGTCGGCGAAGCCTCGAAGATCGTCAATGCACAAATGCTGGTCACGGTGATGATCGAGACGCCGCAAGCGGTCGCGAATGCCGAGGCGATCGCCTCCGTGCCGGGCGTCGATTGCCTGCTCATCGGCACCAACGATCTCGCCATGGAGATGGGCATTCCGGGCCAATTCGCGCATGAGAAGATCGTCGAGGCCTATCAGAAGGTGATTGCCGCCTGCCATAAGGCGAAGAAATGGCCGGGCATGGGCGGCTGCTATGTGGACGATCTGCTGCGCCGCTATATCGGCATGGGCATGCGCATGATCCTCGGCGGCAATGATCTGCCGTTCCTGATGAGCGGCGCGACCGAGCGCGCGAAAGTGCTGCGGGCTTGTCTTTAAAACGCCGCGCGTCAGCGCTGCGCGACGCTCGGCATATCGCCGACCAGCACGTATTCGATCGGCTCGGCATTGACGAAGCCCTTGGCCTTGTCGCGCGCTGCCGTCGCGGCGCTCAAGGCCGCGGCGCGATCGGGGAAGGGCTGCGAGCGCACGTAATAGAGCAGGTGGCCCTTGGTGTTGGGGAGGCGGGCGACCTCGACCGGCAGGCCGGTGGCCTCGACCGCCCATTGCAGCTTGTGGGCATTGTCCTCGATCGTGAAGGCGCCGAATTGGATGCGATAGGGCCCCGCGTCGCCGTCGCTCTCGTCATCCGCCGGCGCTTTTGCCGGCGCAACGCTCGCCTCCGCCGCGTCGGGTCGTGGCTTGGCCGCGGCCGGTGGGGCGGCTTTCGCGACCGCGACCCTACGGCGCCTGGGGTGCTTCGCCGGGCTCGGATGACCGTCGACCGGATTGTCGGTCGCCGTTGGCGGCTCGGCCGCCAAGACCGATGTCTCGGAATTGGCCACGGGCGCCGGCATCGAAAAGGTGGCGCTCGTATTGGTGAAGGGCGCGGCGCTCATCGCCGCCTCTGCCGGCGGGGGCGGCTTGCTCGGCGACCGGGGCGGTTTGGCGGGCGCGAGCGCCGGCATGGCCGCCGGCGGTGGAGAAGCGGTCGGCGCGGTCGGGGGG
>CAYMNX010000628.1:0-4516 GCA_964391905.1 uncultured Rhizobiaceae bacterium | reverse complement strand
GGCGAGATAGTAGAAATCATCGACGCTGTACGCGGCGACGTTCTTCCGCATCGCCTCCATCAAGGTCAGAAACTCCTTGAGCGAGGCCGGAACCTTCGCCCGACGCAGCTCGAAAAGGAAGTTGATGAACATCGCGCATGGTGGGATAGCGCGGCGGTGACCGTCAAGCCTACATTTTTTCCTTGATGCCCTTGCGAATGAGCCACGCATTCACAGGCAGTGTCGTGAGGAAGCCCGCCATCATCGCGACTTGCATGATAAGCCAATAGCTCGGATCGCGCGGCTCGATATCTGGAAGGAAAGCGCTTCGCGCGCCCATCACGGCGAACATGCCGATCTGGTAGGCGACGAGCGAGGCGCTATCGCTCTCGATCGCGGCGACGATCGCCGACGCGCCCCAGTTGTTGCGCACCGGCGCAATCGCGAAATACTGGAAACCGATCCCCAGCACATAAGCGAGAACGAAAGTGACGAGATAGATTGCGAGCAGCCTCGAGCCGAGGACGGTCCAACCGGCCGCAAAGACCAGCGGGTCCCCGATTGCATCGCCGAGGGCGCAACCCGCGCCGCAATGGGTGGCGCCGAGAAAGGCCGAATGCCAGAAGGGCCGATCGCCTACCGAGGCACGGCCGATACGGTGGTAGAACCAGAGTCCGATGGGGCCTGCGTAAAGCATCGTCAGCGGCCACACCACTTCCATCACCGCCATCTTTTGGCGATGGCCGAAGAGAAAAATATCGGCGAGGACATAAAGAGCCACGAGCAGCGACAGGCCGAGATAGATCGTGGCGAGCCAAGAGAACCAAGCAGGCATCATGGTGGCTCCTTGAGTTCAGAGCCAACGGCGCCGGCGCGCGAAGGTTTCCGGCGTCAGCCGCGCTCACGGCGATGAAGAAAGGCAAGGCGCTCGAACAGATGCACGTCCTGCTCGTTCTTCAAGAGCGCGCCATGGAGCGGTGGGATGAGCTTCGCCGGATCGCGCTGCCGCAGCACGTCCGGCGAGATGTCCTCGACCATCAGCAGCTTGATCCAATCGAGAAGCTCCGAGGTCGAGGGCTTCTTTTTGAGGCCGGGCACGTCGCGAACCTCGTAGAAGAGCGTGAGCGCCTCACGCACCAGCGCCTTTTGCAGGCCGGGATAGTGCACCTCGAGAATGCGCGTCATCGTGTCGCGATCGGGAAAGCGGATGTAATGAAAGAAGCAGCGGCGCAGGAATGCGTCGGGCAGCTCTTTCTCGTTATTCGAGGTGATGATCACGACCGGACGGTGCTTGGCCTTCACCGTCACGCGCGTCTCATAGACGTAGAACTCCATGCGATCCAATTCGAGGAGAAGATCGTTGGGGAATTCGATATCGGCCTTGTCGATCTCGTCGATCAGCAGCACCGGCGGCTCATCGGCGGTGAAGGCCTGCCAAAGCTTGCCGCGGATGATGTAGTTGCCGATGTCGTTGACCTTGGCATCGCCCAGCTGTCCGTCGCGCAGCCGCGTCACCGCGTCATATTCGTAGAGCCCTTGCTGCGCCTTGGTCGTCGATTTGATGTGCCAGGTGATGAGCTCCTTGCCCAATGCCTTGGCGATCTCCTGCGCCAGGATCGTCTTGCCGGTGCCGGGCTCGCCCTTGACCAGAAGCGGGCGCTCCAAGGTGATCGCGGCATTGACCGCGACGCGCAGATCGTCGGTTGCAACGTAAGTCTCGGTGCCTTCAAAGCGCGTCATTGGGTCTCTTTCCGAGGATTGCCGGGCCGAACAGCTTATTGGTTTGCTCGCCGCTGCTCCACCGGCGCGGCGAGCTAGCGATTGTGCCAGAGGCCGCGGCGGAACGAGCGGGCGACGCCCTCGGAGCCGAGATACTCGTAGCTCTGGCCGAGATCGGCGAGGGCGAAGCCCTCAACGACGAGAAAGCCGCCGAGATCGGTGCCGCTATTGTCGACGCAGACGGCGCCGGGGTCGCCGCGCTGGCCCGGCGGCAAATGGCATTTGACGATCGGATAGCGCTTCAGGCGCTGCGCCAAAGCGTCGCGGGCGACATCGGCGCAGTTGCGGCTATCGCCGGGCCCCAAGCCGCAGCGGTCGCGCGGATCGGCGACGCGAACACCGAACAGCCGAACCGCTTGACCCGCGACGGCGAGTTGGGTCCCGCCCGCGGCCTGGGCGGGGCCGCCGAAGGTCGCGGGAATGGCCAACGATTTTGGCGCGGCGGGCGGCGGCGTCAGCATGGCCTGGCGCGATGCCGGCAGCTCTTTTCCCTTGCGATCGAAGAGCGTCACTTTGGGCGCGGGCGGCGGTTCCTCATCCGGCACGGTATGGACCGGGCGCTGCGCGACTTCGACGGTCGGAAGATCGGGGACGGGGGGCGGTGTCGGTTGCACAGCCGCCTGCGTTGTAAGCGGCGGTGGCGCGTCCGAGGACGCGGCGCTCGCGGACGACGGTGCACTCGCCGGCGGCGATGCTGTCGCGGCCGGTTCCGACGATGCCGCCGATTGTGGTGGCGGGCTTGGCGGTGCCGCGGGCCGCTCCAGTGCGACCCCGGCAATCACCCCGGCCAGCCCGAGAAGGCCGAGCGCCACAAAAGCCGATTTTCGCATGCGGACGACCCTAGCATTGGCGCCCGGGACGCGCCACATCATGGTCCGGGCGCCCTTCGCAGGCCGTTTTCCCTTGACAAACCGGGCCTTGGGCTGCGCCATACACGCGAGAATTCAGTTTTGAGGTTACGCCATGGGCTCCTTCAGCTTGACGCACTGGTTGGTCGTTCTGTTGATCGTCTTGCTGCTCTTCGGAGCCGGCAAATTGCCCCGCGTCATGGGCGATTTCGCCAAAGGCATCAAAGCCTTCAAAGCGGGCATGAAGGATGAGGAGGACGCGGACGCCGCCGTCACCCCGCCGCCGCCGCAAGTAACGCCGCCGTCGCCGAGCGCGAACGCCGCGAACGAGCGGGCCCATGACAGCGTCAAAAGCGGGTAAGTCTCGGCTTCGGCCGCGACCCGCATGATCCGCTATTCGCGCCTGGTCGGGGCATTGCCCGCGGTCGTACCTTTCGTTCCACCCGAAGCCTTGGAACGGCGGATCGGTCGCCCTATCAAGATTCGCATCGGCGCCAATGAGAGCGCCTTCGGCCCTTCGCCGAAAGCCGTCGCCGCGATTCATGCGGGCGCTACCCGGATCAACTGGTATTGCGATCCCGAAGGCTATCAATTGCGCGAAGCACTCGCTCAGCATCACGGCGTGCCGCGCGAGAATATCGGGCTTGGCGCCGGCGCCGACGATCTTCTGGGCCTCACCGTTCGCGCGGTGATCGATGAGGGCGATCCGGTCGTGATGTCGCAGGGCGCCTATCCGACCTTCGCTTTTCACGTCGCGGGGTTTGGCGGCAAGTTCATCACCCCGCCCTATCGCGATTTTCGCAACGACGCGATGGCGCTCGCCGATGCCGCGCAGAAGAGCGCGGCCCGGCTCGTCTATCTCTCCAATCCCGATAATCCGACCGGAAGCTGGCTCACGGCCGCCGAGCAAATGGCAATCGTCGAAAAGCTTCCGGCGGGCGCGGTGCTCGTCCTCGACGAGGCCTATAGTGATTTCGCGCCGGCCGATTCGCTCCCCGTCATCGATCCCGAGGATACGCGCGTCATTCGCATCCGTACCTTCTCGAAGGCGCACGGCATGGCCGGCGCCCGCGTCGCCTATGCCATCGCGGCGAAAGAGGTGATCGCAAGCTTCGACAAGATTCGCCACCATTTCGGGGTCGCGCGCCTGTCGCAGGAAGCGGCGCTCGCCTCATTGGGCGATCAGGATTTCATCGCGACGGTCAAAGGCCTCGTCGGAGAGGGGCGGCGCGATTATGAGACGCTCGCGACCGAGCTCGGCCTCAGAGCGCTGCCATCGGCAACCAATTTCGTCGCCATCGACATGGGCGATGGCGATCGCGCGCGAAACATTCTCAAGCGCCTACTCGAGGAAGAGTCGGTATTCTTGCGCATGCCCGGAATTGCGCCGCTCGACCGGCTGATCCGCGTCACGGTTGGGAGAGCGCCGGAGCGTCAAGGCTTTGCGGCGGCGCTGAGGCGTCTGCTGCAAGCCTAGGCGGAAAGCTTAGAAGCGCCCGAGCAATTGTCGTGGCGCGGCGGCACCGCATCATGGCACGGCTTTGAACAAGGCGCCGAGGCGATCATACTCGTTCGCCTCGTTATAGGCTTGCGCCGCGATCCGCAGCCACAGCGCGCCATCGAGCGTGACCACTGCCGCCGCGATGCGATGGCGCTCGCCGAGCTCTTTCATCAGCGCGCCCGCCCGCGCGGGATCGGGATCGGGCGGAAGCGGCAGACGGATCGTCACCATCGCGGCGAAGGCGTCGCGCGGCCCGGTCAGCTCCGTGCCCCAGCGTTGCGCCAGCATCGCACCGGCGGCGCGCGCGAGATCGCGATTGCGCGCCATCAAGGCGCCGCCGCCGAGCCGCGTATGAAAATCGATCGCGGCCGGTGCGGCCAGGGCCGGCGTCACGTCGCGCGTGCCAGTC
>CAYMNX010000627.1:0-2599 GCA_964391905.1 uncultured Rhizobiaceae bacterium | reverse complement strand
TGCCGTCATCGACATGCTTGAACCCCGCCGCCTCGACTTCGCGCGTGAGCGCGCTCTCCTCGATCCGGTGGAAGGTCTTGCCGACCGAGGTGCCGGCGCCGGGCGCCGCGGCATAATCGGCGATCACGAGATAGCCGCCGGGCTTCAGCGCATTGAAAAGCGCCTTGTTCATCTTGGCGCGATCGACCGGCAGATAGGTCGTGTCGTGATAGCCGTAGAAGAAGGTGACGAGGTCGAGATTCCGGACATCCGGCGGCACCGGATCGTCGAAGGGCCGCGTTACCACGACCACATTCTTCATCGCCGGACGATTCATGCGCTCGGCAAAGGCCTCCTTGGGTCGTGCCGGCAGGCCGTCCGGATTCTGGGCGTAGACGGTGCCGTTCGGCGCCACGGCGCGCGCCATGAGCTCGCTGCTGTAGCCGGCGCCCGCCGCCATATCGAGCACCCTCCATCCCGGCCGCACGCCGGTGAAGGCGAGGATCTCCGCCGGCTGGCGGCGCTCGTCATTCTTCTTGTCGGCGTCGGTGCGGTCGGGCGCGGCGACGATCGCGGCATAGTCGGGCGGCGGATTGGTCGCGGCGCAGGCGGCGAGAAGCGCGGCCATGGCGAAGCCGCCGATCGCGGCGCGGGCGTATCCTCTCATCTCATGTCCCTCTTTTGATGATAGGCAACGCCCGCGAGTTTCGTTGCGGCGGCGCATCGTCGCAACGGATTTTTGCTACACGATTGCGTGTTGGCCGCGCTCAAGGCAGCCAGTAGACGAAGCCCATGGCGTTGCCGGTGCCGGCGATCGAGCGATAGCACGGAACATAATCGGCGATGGTGAGATCGAAGCCGAGCTCCGCCATCGCCCCTGCGACGGGAACCCAATTCTTCACCTCCGAGGTGCCCGATTGGAAAACCGCCTCGCCGAGCGCTGCGAGCGGGTCGATGCAGCGATCGCGCAAAGCATCGAGGAAGACGCCGTCGACATCCTCGTCGATGACGAAATGGCTAAGGCCGCCCGAGGCGATGAGCGCGACGCGCGCGTCGCTGTCCCAGCTCTCGATCGCGCGGGCCAGCATCTTGCCGAAATCATAGCAGCGGCGGATCTTCGGCTGATTCGGCGGATCATAGGTGTTGAGAGCGACCGGCACGCAAGGGATCGCGCGATCCTCCATGATCTGGCGGTAGACGAAACCATAGGCATGGGGCGTCTCGTCGCGCGGCAAATTCTTCATCGCGGCAACTTCGAAGCCGCGCGCCGTGGCGGCGGCGATGAGGTGACGACCGAGCGCCGGCACGCAGGGATAGGTTGCGCCGCCCGGCGGAATATGACCCGGCAGCGCGATCGCCTGGCCGGGCGCGAGCCGCGCCATATGCTCATCGGAATAGGGATTGTTGACGAGCTCCTCGCCCCAAAAGATGCTGAAGGCGGGCACCGCCGCCTCGTCGAACATCTCCATGTGATCATTGCCGACGATCACGACGACATCGGGTCTTGCTTCGGCAAAGATGGCGGCGAGCTTTTTGAGCGCGCGGCGACACGCGGCGTGGCGATTGCGCCAGATGTCGGGCGTGATCTCGCGATCGAAGAACCGTCCCTTGCGCGCCGCGGCGAGCTCATCGAAGCTCCAGGTGCGGCCCTGAAAGTGGTGGACGATCTGCCGGTCGAAAATCGCCCGCTGCCCCCATTCCTCGGGCGGCGTCGACAACATCGGACCATGCGAGGTACCCATGCCCAGCACGATCTTTGCCATGAAATCACTCCCTTATCCGGGGCGAATGATACACTGAGGAAATTCAAAATGTCTTGCCGCGGTGTTAGCTTTGGGTTTGGTCCAGGTCTTGATCCGGCGCGGTCCATGGCCCATGTGGGAATGTACGCAAGAAGCGGTAACCCGTCGAGGCGGCGAGGGTGTGCGATTTCCGGTATTGTCGACGTTCAGCATGCAGAGTTTATACGCGGGAACGCGCCTTGTTCGCTGCCGCCGAACCTTCTTAGATCGAGGTAAGGAGCATCGCCCATGACGACATCGCTCGCCGCCGTTGCCACCAAGCCGCGCGAGACCCAATTGCGATCCTTCGCGCTGCCCGAGATCGCCGCCGATGCGGGGCTGCTGCGGGTCGCGGCAACCGGAATCTGCGGCAGCGACTGGCCCATGTACCTCTCGGAGAAGCCCGGCCCGCGCATCTTGGGCCATGAGATGATCGGGGTGATCGAGAAGCTCGGCGAGGCGGCGCGGGCGCGCTGGGGCGTCAGCGAGGGCGATGTGGTCGCCCTCGAAGAGTACCTGCCCTGCGGCCACTGCGAGTATTGCCGCACGGGCGAATACCGCTCCTGCCTCGAAACCGACAGCCGGATTCCGGGCAGCATCCGCTACGGCTCGACACCGCTGAGCGTGGCACCGTCGCTCTGGGGCGGATATGCCCAATATCTCTATTTGCATCCGCGCAGCGTGCTGCACCGCGTGCCGCCCGGCATTCCGACGCATATCGCCGCGATGGCTCTGCCGATCGGCAACGGCTTCCAATGGGCGTTCCTCGATGGCGGCGCGGCGCCGGGAAAGACGATCGTCATTCAGGGACCCGGCCAGCAAGGCCTCGGCTGTGTCGT
>CAYMNX010000626.1:0-3390 GCA_964391905.1 uncultured Rhizobiaceae bacterium | reverse complement strand
CGGCCAAACGCCATTCTTCGCCTATGACCGGCGCCTGCTCGATGCGCGCATTCGGCATTTGCGCGCGTCCTTGCCGAAGGAAATTTCGCTCCATTACGCGATCAAGGCCAATCCGATGCCGGCTGTAGTCCAGCATCTTTGCGGCTTGGTCGATGGCTTCGACGTCGCCTCCGCCAACGAGATGCGCGTGGCGCTCGATGCGCCAATGCCGCCGACGCGTGTTTCTTTCGCGGGACCGGGCAAGACCGAGGCCGAGCTTTTCCAAGCCATTGCCGCCGACATCACGATCGAAGTCGAGTCGATCAACGAGCTTCGCCGGATCGCCGCTCTCGCTCAGAAATCGGGCTATCGGCCGCGCGTCGCGCTGCGCATCAATCCCGATTTCGAGATCAAGGGCTCGGGCATGCGCATGGGCGGCGGTCCTGCGCAATTCGGGATCGACGCGGAGCAGGCCCCCGAGGCGTTGCGCGAGCTCGGCCGCTCGGGCCTCGACTTCGTCGGCTTCCATATCTTCGCCGGCTCGCAAAATCTGAACGGCGGCATTCTGCAGGAAATCCAAACCCGCACGATCGACTTGGCGATCTCGCTCGGGAAAGACGCGCCGGGACCGATCCGCCATCTCAATATCGGCGGCGGCTTCGGCATCCCCTATTTCCCAAAGGATCAGCCGCTCGACATTCGCCCGATCGGCGAGAACCTCGCGCGGCTTATCGCGACGCGCGTCAAATCGCATCTGCCCGAAGCGCAGCTCGTCATCGAGCTTGGCCGCTACATCGTCGGCGAGTGCGGCGTCTATGTCAGCCGCATCATCGATCGCAAACTCTCGCGCGGCCAGGTCTTCCTCGTCACCGATGGCGGCCTCCATCATCAGCTCGCCGCCTCGGGCAATTTCGGCCAGATAATCCGCCGCAACTACCCGGTCGCGATCGGCAATCGCATGGCCGAGCCGCCAAGCGAGACGGCGAGCGTCGTCGGCTGCCTCTGCACGCCGCTCGATCTGCTTGCCGACAAGGTCGATCTACCGAAGGCCGAGATCGGTGATCTCGTCGTCGTCTTTCAGTCGGGGGCTTACGGCCTTACCGCGAGCCCGACCGCCTTCCTGAGCCATCCGGCGCCGGTCGAGGTGCTGGTTTAGGCTGCTCTCGTCGTCATTGCGCGTCCACGGGTCCGGCCGAAGGCCGGCTCCGTGAACAGGCTCCGCTAAGAGAGTCGCGAACGCGACGAACTCACTGCGGCTCGATGCCCGCCGCTTTGACGAGCTTCTCCCATTTCGGCAGCTCGGCCTTGAGCCGGGCATCGGCCTGCGGGCCGGTATCGTGCTGCGGGATCGCCGCGACGGTCTCGAGAAACTTTGCCGTCTCCGGCATTGCCGTGATCTGCGCAATCCACCCCTGGAGCTTGTCGACGATCGGCTGCGGCGCATTCTTCGGCAGATAAGCGCACCACCACGGGCTGAATTCGTAATCGGGAACGCCCGCTTCCTGCATCGTCGGCGTATCGGGAAGCGTCGGAATGCGCGTTGCGGTCGTCACGGCGAGCGCCTTCAGCTGGCCTTGGCGGATCTGACCCGCCGCGAAGGTGCCGTCGAACACCATGAAATCAAGCGTGCTCTCGACCACGTCGCGCATCGCGTCGGCGGTCGTCTTGTAGGCGACGGACTTGCCGTCGAAGCCGACGATCTGCTTGTAGTATTCGGAAGAGAGCTGCGCCGTCTGGTTGGTATAGCCGTAGAGATTGTCCTTCTTCTCTTTCAGGTGCTTCGTCAGATCGGCGACGGTGTTGATCGGCGATTTCGGCGAGACCACCAGAACGAAGGCGATTTGCGCGAAAGACGCGATCGGCGTGAAATCCTTGAGCGTGTCGAAGGGCAGATCCTTGAAGAGATAGCGGCTGCCGGCCATGTTCGAATTGGCCGTGAACAGGATCGTATAGCCGTCGGGCTTTGCGTCGGCGACGTTGCGCAGCGAGATATTGCCGGTCGCGCCCGGCCGGTTGTCGACGATCACCGGCTGCTTTGCGAGCTGCTCGAGCTTTTGCGTGAAATAGCGCGTCAGGATATCGGCGCCGCTGCCGGCGGCGAAGCCCAGGATGACGTGGATCGGCCGATCGGGATAGCTGTCCTGTGCCGAAGCAACGCTCGTCAGCGCGAAAACACCCACAAGGCTGCCGGCCAGCCCGCGCAAGATTCGCTTCATTTCGAGATTCCTCCCATAAAAATCGCGCCACCCCCGGCGCGCCCCAAGCTCGTCGCGGCGTCACTTTATGCGAACCGCTCCGGCATTGGAAGCGGCAGGCACTTGGCGATCGCTCATCGATCTCCGCCGCTACTCGGCACCCGAGGGCATGGTCACCGGCGGCTTGGGCCGGCGACGCAGGCGCACCCAGATCTGGGCCGCGATCAGCAGCACGCACAGCGCCAGGAAGACGGCGCTGATCGGATGCGCGATGAAGGTGCCGAGGTCGCCGCGCGAGATCACCATCGCGCGGCGGAAATTCTCCTCAAAGCGCGGTCCCAGCACGAAGCCCAGCAGGATGGGCGCCGGCTCGAAGCGCAAGAGCAGCAGCAGATAGCCGAAAACGCCGAAGAACAGCGTCGTCACGACGTCGAACAAGGTGTTCTTCGCGGCAAAGACGCCGATGCAGATGAAGAACAGCGCGGCGGGAAAGAGGTAGCGATAGGGCACCATCAGCATCTTCACCCAAAGGCCGATCATCGGCACGTTGAGGAAGATCAGCATGAGATTGCCGATCCAGAAGCTGGCGATGAGGCCCCAGAACATATCGGGATGCTCGACGATGAGTCGGGGGCCTGGCGTGATGCCGTGAATGATGAGCGCGCCCAAGAGCAGCGCCATCACCGCGTCGCCCGGGATGCCGAGGCTCATGGTCGGGATGAAATCGCCCTGCACCGAGGAATGGGTCGCGGATTCGGGCGCGGCCACGCCCTCGATCGCGCCGCGGCCGAAGCGCTCGGGATGCTTCGAGATCTTCTTTTCCGCCGCATAGGCGACGAAAGAGGCGATGGTCGGCCCGGTCCCGGGAATGAGCGAGCAGAGACTGCCGATCAGCGTGCCGCGCAGGATGGGGAAGGCGGCTTTCTTCATATCGGCCGTGCTCGGCCGCATGTCGCTGACGCCGAGCTTCGCATAGGCCGTGTCGATCGGCGCCGTGTTGTTGACGCTGCGCAGGAACTCGGCGATGCCGAAAAGCCCCAGCGAGAGCGCGACGATCTCGATCCCGTCATCGAGATCGATGATGCCGAAGGTGAAGCGCTCGACGCCGGTGTTGACGTCCTGGCCGACGAGACCGAGCAGAAGTCCGAAGATGGTCATCGCCACGCCCTTCAAGGGCGAGCCCTTGGCGAGGGTCGAGCCGGCCAAGAGCCCCAAG
>CAYMNX010000625.1:0-9939 GCA_964391905.1 uncultured Rhizobiaceae bacterium | reverse complement strand
GAATTCGAATGAAGATAAGGGCCATGCATCAGATCGACGAGATTGTCGAGCGCATAGCGGTAATTGCATTCCCATGGGGCGGCGCAAAGGAAGGTCGCGTGCTTGCCATCCGTAAATTCGTAGGGCGGGGTGAAGGGAATGGGCTCCTGATGCTCGGCGCTCGGGAAATAGGCGAAGATTCCGTCATTGATCTCGCGCACGGCAAAGCTCTCGACGGCCTTGCGCCCTTCAAGCGCGCAATTGGCCAAGGCCGGCACCCGCGTGACCGTACCCGTGCCGTCGACGGTGACGCCGTGATACCGGCAGGCGATGTCATGGCCATGCACCTCGCCGCGCGACAGCGGCGCGCCGCGGTGGGGACAGAAATCCTCGAGGCACCGAACCGCGCCATCGTCGCCGCGCCACAGCACGAGGTTTTTGCCGAGGGCTTTGACGGCGAAAGTCTTGCCCGGCCGAACCTCGACCGATTTCGCGACGACGTACCACTGGCCGAGAAGCCCGCGATTGATCCGTTCCTCGATGCGTTGCTTCAAGGAAAGCTCCGTCATGACAAGGCCTCCAAGGGAAATGCGGTCGCGCCGGACGCGTAGGCTTCATCGAGCGAGGCATTGATCCGCGCCAACTCCTGCTCGAGAATAGCGAGGGTCCAGGCGCCCGCGGCGCCCGACGGGCGCTTGATGCCCTTTTCCTCAAGGCGTTTCACGGCGACGCCGAGATCATGCTCTCCGCTTGCGAAGATCTCTTCGAGCGCGCGAGCCAGACCCTTTTCCAAGGTATCGAGCGGCCGCCCCAGGGCTTGATGGGCCAGCCGCGCGCGGGCTTCTTCCGTAACCCCCTCGCTCATCGGGACCTCCCATAATTGTCTGACAATATACAGTCTAGTCGCCGCGGTGCCGCCGTCAACCGCGTCGAGGTCCATCAAGGCTTTTCCGCGGCGCTCGCCGCGCGATACCAATCGACCATGGCGGCGCCGGTGGTGATCCAAACCGATTCATGCTTGCGAATATAGGCAAGCGCGCGGTCGAGATGCTTGGCGCGGAAAGGATGGCCGATGATGAAGGGGTGGAGCGCAATCGAGAGCACGCGCGGAATCTTGCCGCCTTCCTTATAAAGCCAATCGAACTGGTCGACGATCATGCGGTAGAAATCCTCGCCCGATCCGCCGCGCTCCAGGAACACCGGAATATCGCCGACCTCCAGCGTATAGGGCATGGCGACTATCGATCGCCCGCCGGCTTTCATCGAATAGGGCAGCTCGTCATTGCACCAATCCGCGACGTAATCGATACCGGCCTCGGCGAGGATGTCGAGCGTGTTCTCGGTTTCGGTCAGTGCTGGGCCGAGCCAGCCGCGCGGTTTCGTTCCGGTCGCTTCCGTGATCCGATCGATGACTCCGTTGATGATGGGCCGCTCGACATCTTCCGGCATGCCGGTGAAGAGCATCGAATTGCTGGGCCCATGCGCCATCCATTCCCAGCCGAGCCGGTTTCCTTCCTCGATGATCTGCGGATAGTGCTCGCAGACCTCGGCATTGAGCGCAGCGGTCGCGGGGAAGCGGTGGCGATGGAGGATCTCCATCACGCGCCAGATGCCGACGCGAACGCCGTAATCGCGCCAGGCGTAGTTGAGCACATCGGGGTTGAGGCTCGCCGTCATCTGCGTCATCGCAATCGCGGGCTTGCCCCAATGGAAATGCTCGATATTGGGGGTGATCCATACGGCGACGCGTGCGCCTTTGGGCATGCGCAGCTTCGGGCGCTGCGTGATCGGCGAATAGGCGAACCGGCCATGTTCCATGAATATCCCCCTCGGTTGCGGCTCGGCCGCTTAGAATTTTCGCGGCGGCGGAAAAACCTGCGCTCCGGTGTCTCGATCGTGGATGACGATCGCGCGGTAGGGGCAGCCTTTGGCCGCCTTCAGGATGACCTCGCCCTCAGCGCCCTGTAAATCGATGACTCGCACCTTGCGGTCGTCGCCGAGCGCGAAAACCGCGGGCGCCGTCTTGAGGCAGAGGCCGTAGGCCTGACATTTGGCCGGCGCGAGCTCGATGCGATACTGCGTCATGATCCTCGGGCCTCAGATGAGAAATTGCAGCAACGGCATTTCCTGATCGGCATTCACCAGCAGCACCTTCTTGCGGGCGATCTTGAAGCTGTCGCCGCCGCGACGAAGCTCGTGAATGCTTCGGCCGGCCCAGATCTGCTGCGTTGCGCCCTTCGCGATGGTGAGGATGAAGTTCGAGCAAACCGTGAGCTCGGCGTCCCTTTCCGCAATCTCGATATTCGAGACGATCCGGCGCATGCGCGGCTGCGGGTCCTGGGCCAACACCGATCCGCTGATAAGGCGCGCGACCCGCTGCGTCAAACGATCGCGATCGTCATAGATGAGCGAGACTTCGCGGCTCGGATCGATGTCGTCGTCATTGCACGGGACCCAGTAGCAGCAATCTCCCTCGACCCAAAGCGCCAGCCATTCGGCATAACGATGCTCGTCCATCAACCGCGCTTCGCGGTAGAGGAAACCCTCGACTGAATCCTTAGGCATCGCCGCTCATCAATCGACCGTAATGCTGCCACATGCCGCGAAGATGGCATTCATCCATGGTGAAGCCGGTGGAGCCGCCGTCGGGCAAGAGCTTGTCGCGATGCATGCCGCGACCGATGAATTGCCAATCATTGCCCTGCGCCTGAACCCCGATCTGGTTGCGCTCCATGATCTCGATGTCGTCGGGCGAGATGAGCCCCGCGGGCCCAAATCCGAATTCGTGATCGCGCAGCCGCGCCTCGTTGATCTCTTGCGGCACGCCTTTCAGCAACATCGGCTGGTAGTAGACATAGGTCTCGTCGACGCTCATCGGCTGCACGCGCCGGATATGGGTCATGATGTAGATGAGATTGGGAAAGACATAGACGAGCGGCGCGATCGTGCTCAAGAGCTGGCGCGCCTTTTCCGCGCCATAGCGCTGCTCCATCGCTGCGGCATAGGTGAGGCGCGCCGGGCTTGGCGCCTTCTTCGGCGGCGCCATGGTCGCGCCGCGATAGTCCTCGACCATATGCCCGCCGGGCAGCGAGCGGATGACGTCGGGAATCTCGTTCTGATAGAGCGAGCTCATATCGAGGCCGGTGCGCCGGCCGTGGAGCTCGAAGGCGATGCGGTGGATAAAAGGCCCGTGATAATCGCCTTCCAAGGAATTCTCCGGCAGGAATTTCCAATTGCCCTTGTATTTGAGCTTCTGGATGCCGGTGTTCAGCTCGATCTCGCCCGTCGGCGAGAGATCCATGAAGAGGTCGATATATTCTTTGACCTGACCCAAATGCTCATCGAGCGAGGTGCCGGTTTGGCTTAAGCTCGCAAAAACGAGGCCGCGATAAGTGCCGAGACGCGGCACCGGGCTCAGCGAGAAATCGGCGCGGGAGAGATCGTTGTCGTAGCCTTCCTCGAAGCTTGGCTCGAGCAGCTCGCCCGACCGCGCATAGGTCCAGCCGTGATAGGGACATCGCAGCACCGCGGCGTTGCCGCGGTCGCGATGGCAGACGAGATTGCCGCGATGGCGACAACGATTGAAGAAGACTTGGACCTTCCCGTCATCGCCGCGAATCATCAACACCGGCTGCAGCCCGATCTGACGACGCACATAGTCGCCCGGCTGCGGCACCTCGCTCTCATGGCCGATATAGACCCAGACCTTGTACCAGATCGCCTCGAGCTCACGCTGGAAGATCGCGGGATCACGATAGAGGCTGCCGTGAATCCGGCCGCCGCTGGTCAACTCCTTATAGTTGAACGGCGCCTCATTCGTTGTCGTCACCATGGCGCTGCACTCGGCTCGGCAGAGAAGGATGCGATGACTGAAACGTTATGACAATTTCGCCGCGCAAACAATCTCAATCGCGGGGAAAGGCTGCTGGCACAAATATTGTATGACAATATTGTAGGATTGGATTGAGCGTCGAGTCGATGGTAGGTTACTCGAGAAACGCAGCGAGGACGGCGGGCGGGATCGCCCTCAGAGAATCCTTGGCCGATCATTCAAAGGGAGCGCGACGAGCATGAGATTTGCACATTTTGCCCATGTCTGGGGCAAGCCCGGCATGACCCCCCAGCAACGCTATGAGCAGCTCTGGCGCGAGCTCCAGCTTTGCGACGAGCTTGGCTTCGATTGGGGCTTTTCCGTCGAGCATCACTTCACGCCGCTTGAGAGCTGGATGTCCTCGCCCAATCTCTACGCGGCCGCGGCTGGAGCGCGCACGAAGAAGCTGCGGCTCGGCGCCATGGGCCATGTCGTGCCGCTGCACCATCCGGTGCGCCTCATCGAGGAGATCGCGATCGTCGATCAGATGCTGGGCGGCCGCTTGGAAGTCGGCCTCGTCCCGGGGATTCAGGAATCATACTTCAAGCCTTTCGGCATCGACTATCCGACGCGGCGCGAGATCACACGCGAATTCGTGCATTTCCTCAAAGCCGCTTACCGGAAGCCCGAGCCGTTCGATTTCGACGGCAAGAAGATCCACGCGAAGGATTTGAAGATCAGCGTCGATCCGGTGCAGCGCCCGCACCCGCCGCTATGGATGGAATCGCGCGATCCGCCGACCTTGCAATTCTGCGCCGAACAAGGGATTCACACCGGCTATTTCCTGCTTTTCCCGCGCAAGCAAGCCAATCTGCGCTACGAGCCCTATCTCAAGGGCTGGAAAGAGCATGGCTGGCCGGGCACGCCCCATATCGCCTATTCGACCGTCGTCTATGTCGACGAGACGGACGAAAAGGCGCTCGCGGTAGCAAAGGATGATGCGGCGCGCGCCTATAAGGGCTTCTTCTCCTATTCCGACGATCCGGTCGAGATCCGCGCCAAGCAGAAAGAAGCGGCCGCCTATTTCGAGACACGCGGCGAGCCCGAGGCCGCGGAGATCCTTCTCAATATGCTGGAGCCCGAATATCTCCTCGAGAAGGATCTGGTGCTGCTGGGATCGCCCGAGACGGTCGCGAGGAAGCTGAAGAATTGGGCCGTCGAGGGTCGCTTCAACTGCTTCTTCGGCGAGTTCAATTTCGGCGCGCTTTCCGAGGAAAATCTAATGCGCTCGATCCGGCTCTTCGGCGAGAAGGTCATCCCGCAACTGCGCGATTTCGAGCCGTTCTGAGCCATCGAAACGCGAAGCGGCGGCGGATCGGTCGTGAAGGCGTTGCGTTCAGCGGAGGGGGTATTAGGGATGCGTCGGAACATGCTGAAGGTCGCCGTCGGTTGTGCGCTCATTCTTTTGACGGCGAGCGCCGCCTTCGCCGACCAGGTCACGATCCGCTTCGGCCGGCAGACCGCGGCCGAGGACAATCTCTGGCTGATGATCGCCAAGCCCGCGCTCAGCGTCCAGCTCGGCAAGAGCTACAAGGTCGAATGGACGCAGTTCCGCGCCTCCGACGTCGCCTTCAAAGCCTATGACTCAGGCCAGCTCGATCTCGTCTCGACCAGCGCCAATGCCGCGATTGCCGCAGCCGCGGCGGGCGTCGATTTCAAGATCATCGCGAGCCTCAGCCGCGAATCGCAAAACGGCGCCAATACCAAGTTTCCGGTGAGGATCGATGGGCCCAAGACCATCGCCGATTTGAAGGGCAAGATCATCGGCATCGTCGGGCAGCGCAGCGGGGTTCAGCTCTGGGCGCGCGAGGCGATCCGCACCGGCGGGCTGGATCCCGATAAGGACGTGCTCTGGGCGGTGGTGCCGTTCCCCGCCGTTGCCGATGCGATCCGCGCCGGCACCATCGCGACGGGCGGCATCCCCGACCTCTTTGCGACGGGCGAACTCGCGAAGGGCGATCTGCGCACGCTTTTCACCTCGAAGACCGGCATGCCGTTCGACGAGGAGCTGATCGTCGTCCTTGCCAATCCCAACTTCCTCAAGAAAGAGCCCGCGGCGACGCGCGCCTTCCTGGCCGATCTCAAGGCGACGACCGATTATTTCCTCGCGCATCTTCACGAATCGCGTCAGGCGCTGCTCGATGCGAAGCTCGTGCTGCTGCCGCCCGCTGTCTATTTCGGCCTTCCCGAATATGTGCGCGAGCCGAGCCTCAAGCCGAGCGTCGAGACGCTCGAGAAACAGCAGGATGTCTTGATCCGCTCGGGCTTTCAGGACAAGAAGCTCGATCTCGCGACGGTCGTCGACACGTCATACCTGCCAGGCAAATAGCGGCGCAGCGCAAGGGGTACAAACAATGGTGGAAAAGACGATAGCGGCGGTACTCCTTGCCCCGCGCAAGATCGAGCTGCGCGAATTCGACCTGCCGCCGGTCGATGCGGATTCCGGCATCGCCAAGGTCGAGATCACCGGCGTCTGCGGCGCCGATTGGCCGATCTATACCGGCGCGCTTGCCGATTATGCGCCGCCGCCACTCATCCCCGGCCATGAGATCGTCGCGCGGATCACGAAGCTTGGCGCGCGGGCGGCCAAGCGCTGGAACGTCAAGGAAGGCGACCGCATCGTCATGGAGGAATACGCGCCCTGCGGGCATTGCGAGTATTGCCTCTCGGGCCGCTACTACATCTGCAACGGCATGAAGATGGAGAAGATGTACGGCTTCACCTCGCTGTCGGTGGCGCCGGGGCTCTGGGGCGGCTACAGCGAATATGTCTATCTCGACCCGCAGGCGCTCCTTCACAAGATCGCCGACAGCGTGCCGACCGAGGTCGCGCCCTTCTATGTGCCGCTCTCGAACGGCATTCGCTGGGCGCATCTCGAAGGCGGGGTCGGCATCGGCAATACGGTGCTGATCCAGGGACCGGGCGGCCAGGGCCTCGCCTGCGTCATTGCCGCGAAGGAAGCAGGGGCGGCGCAGATCATCGTCACCGGTCGTGCGCGCGATGCGGCGCGGCTTGCCCTGGCTCGCGAGTTCGGTGCGCATCACACGATCGATGTCGATGCCGTGGGCGATGTCGTCGCGGATGTCGCAGGCCTCACTGGCGGCCGCATGGTCGATACGGTCGTCAATGTCACCGCCGGCGCGCCGGCGGCGCTCTCCGAAGCGATGCGGCTCGCGAAGATGGGCGGCACACTCGTGGTGGCGGGCGAGGCGCATGGGCCGGCGCCCACTTTCGAGCCCGATCAGGTGTTCCTCAAAGAGCTCACCATCAAAGGCGTGCGCGGCCGCACCGCGCGCGAGATGAAAAAGGCGATCGCGCTTCTCGAATCGGGGAAATATCCGCTCAAGAAGCTCGCGACCCACCATTTCACGCTCGATCAGGTGGAGCGCGCGATCCAAACGGTGGGCGGGCAGGGCGATGCCGGCGCCATCCACGTCTCGGTCCTGCCGCGCCTCGGCTGAACGAGAACCTCGCCCTTATCTCGACCTGGACGCGGCGCGACCTTTGCGCGGCTCTTGCGCAGGCGTAACCGCGATCGTGCTCGGATGGGCTTCCTGAAATTCCGCCGCGGCGTCAAGCAGCGCCTGTACCGCCCGCGCCGCGCCTCTGCCGTCGCGCTTCGCCACCGCCGCGATCAGCTCCTCATGGCACGCGACCGTGGCTTGGCGTGCCTCGCGATAGGCAAAGGTCTTCAGGCGAAAGAATTGAAACTGATCGTCGTAAAGATGCGCCGCGCGCACCAAAAGCTTGTTGCGACAGATGTCGAAGAGCGCGTGCTTGAATTGCAGATTGGCGATCAGGAATCGCCGCGCGTCGTCGGTATCGATGAGCGCCGCCTCCTGCGCGAGGAGCTTCTTCAGCTTTGCGAGCTGCTTCGCATCGGCATCGAGCGCCACATGGCGCGCGATTGACGGCTCCAGCAGCATGCGGATCTCGAGCCGGTCGGCGAGCTCCTCGCCGCTGTGCTCGGGCATGCAGTAGCCCTGATTGCGCTCCTCGAGAAGCCCGTCGCGGGCGAGCTGGAACAGCGCCTCGCGCACGGGCGTGCGCGACACACCGAGCCGCGCCGCAAGCTCGACCTCTTTGAGGCGCTCGCCGGGAGCGAGAAGCCCGAGCCGCATTTCGCTGCGCACGAAATCATAGATTTGATCACGCAGCCTTTCGCCCTGAAGCACCTTCGCGGGCGTGGTTTTGATCGCCATGGGTCCATCGTTTCGCTTCGGGACCCGCCATTTTCCATGAAACCGGCCGCGCCGCAACCCGCGGGGGACGCGCGCGGGGGGCGGGAAATCAGTTGACAGTACTTGCATCCTGTATACATTTTTGGAATGGCTCGCTGGAGAACGAGAACGCGTCATGGCCTATGAAACGATCGAGGTAACGCGGCTCACCCCCCATATCGGCGGCGAAGTTTCGGGCATCGACCTGACAAAGCCGCTGACGAACCGCCAGGTGGATGAAATCCATGCGGCGCTGCTCGACAATGGCGTGATCTTTTTTCGCAATCAGCCGATCGACGTGCCGACGCTCAAGGCGTTCGGCCAGCATTTCGGTAAGCTCCACATCCATTCGGCGATGAAGGGAATGGACGAGCATCCGGAAGTGCGGCCGCTTCATGCCGACCAGAACTCGAAGCATGTCTCGGGCGAGGAATGGCACACCGACCTCTCCTGCGATCCGATCCCGCCAATGGGCAGCATTCTTCACATTCACACATTGCCGCCGACCGGGGGCGACACGATTTTCTCGAGCATGTACGCGGCCTATGACGCGCTCTCGCCACAGATGCAGCGCTATCTCGAAGGGCTGACCGCGACGCATGACGGCGGTCTTGTCTTCCGCCGCTTCAATCCCGACGGGAAATATAACGTTTCGGTACATCCGGTGATCGTCAAGCATCCGGAAACCAAGAAGAAGGTCATCTACGTCAATCGCGCATATACTTCACATATCAACGAATTGCCGGCCGCCGAAAGCGCCGCGATCCTCGCCTTTCTCTACAATCATTGCGAGCAGCCGCTGTGGTCGGTGCGGTTCCGCTGGCAGAAGCATTCGCTCGCCTTCTGGGACAATCGTTGCACGCAGCATCTTGCGGTGTGGGACTACTACCCGCAAGTGCGCTCCGGCGACCGTGTGCAGATCGAAGGCTCCAACCCGCCCTTCGCTTGAAGCGCGTCATGTGCGGCGAAGGGCAACGCCCCGGGACAATCGACAAGGCGCTTCGGGATTCGCTGGAGCGCCTTCGTTATTTACGGCACGAGGCTTGCTTCTTGTGCGCGAGTGACACGGCCTGACGATGCTTCGGTGCCGATTTTGCAGTGTGTGATCCGAAGCTAGGCAGACGGTGACTACGGAATCGGCAACGCAGATCGGGGAGCGATGACTATCACAAGGTTGGGCGACGCTTGTCTTTGCAAAACGGCTTCGATACGGTTTTGTCTTACGAAACTGCATGACAATCCGCCGTCGGATTGTCGCAGGAGGTTGACCATGGGGGTCCCGACCTCGCTTCGCAGAAAGAGCTTTGCGGCGCTTGTCGCCGGCTTTCTCGCGCTCGGGCTGGGTGGCGCGCAGGCGGCGGAGCCCCTGAAGCTGCGCATCGCTTGGGCCGCGGCGCCGGGTCAATTGACGCCGATCCTCTTCGACCATCCGGGGCTCGCCAAGCATCTGGGGCAATCCTACACGCTCGAGCCGGTGCGCACGGCGGGCTCCTCGATCGGGCTGCAGTCGCTCGCCGCGGGCGAGCTCGATCTCGTGCCCATGACCTTCAACGTCCTCGCCACCGCGATCCTCAACGCGCGGCTCGATGATTTGCGCGTCATCTCGGACGAGGCGCGCGACGGCGTCGAGGGCTACGACACCAATCTCTATCTCGTCCTCAAGGACGGACCGGTTCAGAAGATCGAGGATCTCAAAGGCAAAGTGGTCGCGATCAACGGCATCGGCAGCGGCCAGGACATCTTTATGCGCGTCATGCTGAAGCGCCATGGCATTGGAGTCCCGAAGGACATCTCCCTGGTCGAATCGAGCTTTCCGAGCATGAAGGCAATGCTCGAGGAAAAGAAAGCCGATATGGTCGTGGGCGTGAA
>CAYMNX010000624.1:0-3984 GCA_964391905.1 uncultured Rhizobiaceae bacterium | reverse complement strand
AGGCGAGGAACCCGTGCGCCGTGTCGCGAAAGAAAACTTCATCCGAGTGGACGCCGGTCCATTTGGTGCGCAGCCGCCCCGCGAGATAACCGCCCATGGCCGATGACAGCCATTGGACAAGGATCAGCCATATTCCGCCGGCGATACCAATGGTCGCAAAGGACGCACCGATATTATCCCTGACCGAAATCGATGAGAGGCCGAGCCCGAGCCCGAGTTCGAGCAAGATCAAGCTTGTGGCGAGCGCGCCGAAGCCGCCGGCGAAGATCGCCGCCCAAGAAACCGCCGAAGCCGTTTCGCCTGCCGCATCGGCCCGGAGGTCATGGACGCCGGCGCGCGGCTCGGTTCTGATGTCTTGCACCATGGGGACCCTCCACGCTCAGTGCCAAATGAGCAGGATAATAAGGATGACGGGGATCGGTACACCCAAGAGCCAAAGTAGAATTCCGCGTCCCATGTTAAGCTCCTCGTTGGACGATGTTACCAGCCAAACGGCAACTTCTGGGCTTGGTTCCGAATCGTCGCGAATATCGACGCTTGCTCACCTTCGCGAAGGATTGACACTCCCTGAAATAGCCGCGAAGGTCGGGTCCCACGCCTTTGGCCCTGAGCACATACGTTCAGTTCCACCATGCCCGACAGGTTGACGCTCGCCGCGCTCCAGGATTTCCCGCTGGTTCGTCCCGGCGACGATCTCGCAAGCCTGGTTGCCGCGACACTCGAAAGAAGCGGATATGAGCTACGTCCGACGGATGTGCTCGTGGTGGCGCAGAAGATTGTGTCGAAGGCCGAGCGTCGCTATGTCGATCTCGCCACAATCGCGCCCTCGCCGCGCGCGCTCGATCTGGCGCAGCAGGTCGAGAAAGATGCGCGCTTGGTCGAGCTCATCCTGCGCGAATCGCGCCGGGTCATACGTTATCGCCGCGGCGTGCTGATCGTCGAGCACCGTTTGGGCTTCGTCATGGCGAATGCTGGCATCGATCGCTCCAACATCGACCCGCAAGTGGGAACCGAGCCGGTGCTGCTCTTGCCGGCCGATCCCGATGCGTCGGCGGCCGCGTTGCGCGATGCGATTGCGGCGCGATGCGGCACAGCACCGGGGCTCGTCATCAGCGACAGCTTCGGGCGCGCCTGGCGCAACGGCACGGTCGGCATCGCCTTGGGGGCGGCGGGTCTGCCCGCGCTCATGGATCTGCGCGGCGCGCCCGATCTTTATGGCCGCGCGCTTCGCGTCACCGAGACGGGCTTCGCCGACGAGATCGCTGCCGCCGCATCTCTGCTGATGGGCCAGGCCGATGAGGGAATGCCGGTCGTGCTGGTCCGCGGTCTCGCCTGGTCCGCGGCCGATCGGAGCGCGGCGCAGCTGATCCGGCCCGCGGAACAGGATCTCTTCCGCTGATGGCCCGCGATCGCGTCATCGCCTTGTCCGGGGGTGTCGGCGGCGCCAAGCTCGCGCTGGGGCTCGCCCGGGTCATGCCATCGGATCGGCTGTTGGTCGTCGGCAATACCGGCGATGATTTCGAGCATCTCGGGCTCGCGATCTCTCCCGATCTCGACACGTTGATGTACACGTTGGCAGGAATCAACAATCCCGAGACGGGATGGGGACGGCGCGACGAGAGCTGGGCCTTCATGCGAACGCTGGCGGCGCTGGGCGGGCCGGACTGGTTCCAGCTCGGCGATAGCGATCTCGCGACCCATATCGAGCGCACGCGGCGGCTGCGATCGGGCGAGACGCTCTCCGCGATTACGGCTGCTTTCTGTCGCCGTCTCGGCATCGCCGCGCACCTCCTGCCGATGAGCGATGACCGCGTGCGCACACGCCTCGAGACCACGGAAGGATGGCTCGATTTCCAGGATTATTTCGTCCGGCTGCAATGCCGACCGGCAGTTCGCGAGATTGTGTTCGAGGGCGTCGAAAGCGCGCGACTTCATCCTGATTTCGCCGCCGCGCTCGACGATCCCGACCTTCGCGCCGTGGTGATTTGCCCCTCCAACCCCTTCATCAGCATCGAGCCGATCCTTGCCGTTCGGGGTGTCAGGGAGGCGCTGTGTTCCTGCCGCGCCCCGGTGATCGCCGTCGCGCCACTCATCGGCGGCCGCGCTGTGAAAGGTCCGACTGCGAAGATGATGCAGGAGCTCGGTTGCGATGCGAGCGCCGCGGCCGTCGCGCGGCGTTACGGCGATCTGCTCGACGGCTACGTCGTCGACCACGCCGATGCGGATACCGCCGCCACACTCGACATTCCGGTGATTGCCGCCAACGCGCTGATGCAAAACATCGAGGATCGCGAAGCTCTGGCGCGGACCGTGCTTATGGCCGCCGATCGCATCGCGGGGCGGGTGCGATGACGAGTGCGCGACCGATCATCGCCGTCGTGCCGGTCAAGGAAACCTACGCGGCCAAGCAGCGCTTGGCCGCCGCGCTGCCGCAGAACGTGAGACCCTTCTTCGCGCTGGCGATGCTCGAGGACGTGCTCGACGCGCTGTCAAAAGCGCGCTCGCTTGCTGGCATTCTCGTCGTCACGGCGGATGCGGCGGCGCGGCAATTGGCGCAAGACTACGGCGCACGGATCATGAGCGCGGGCGCACACGACGGCCATACCGGCGCCGTTAGAGCGGCCGCCGAGACGCTCGCCGTCGCGAACGAGGCAATGCTGACGGTTCCCGGCGATATTCCACTCGTCAGGGCGCAGGATGTCGAGCTTCTGATCGAAGCGCACCGCGCCAGCCATGGCTTCACGATCGTGCCGGCGCATGATGAGCGGGGCTCCAATGCCGTTCTTTGCTCGCCCGCCAACGCCGTGCCGCTGCGTTTTGGCGAAGATAGCTATTTCCCGCATTTGGCCGCGGCGCGGGCCCGCGGCATCGAGCCGAGGACGGTTGCGATCCCGCGCATCGGCCTCGATATCGACAGCCCCGCCGATCTCGTCGAATTCCTCAAAGCGCCGGCCGAGACCAGAGCCCACGCCGTCCTGCGGCACCATGGCATTTCGGCGCGCTTGCTTACCGCGATCGGCTCATGAACGACAGCGCGAGCCTCCTCACGAAAATCCGCACCGGCGGATGGCTTTCCGACGACGAGGCCATGGCGCTCGCGCGTTGCAGCGACCTGCCGGCCCTCATGGAAGCCGCGGCCGCCATTCGTGACGCAGGTCATGGCGCGGTGATTTCCTACTCGCGCAAAGTCTTCATTCCGCTGACCAAGCTTTGTCGCGACAGCTGCCATTATTGCACCTTCGCCGAACCGCCGAAGCGCGGCGCCCGCGCCTATCTCTCGCCGGACGAGGTTTTGGCGATCGCGCGCGCGGGCGCAGAGGCCGGTTGCCATGAGGCGCTGTTCACACTCGGCGACAAGCCCGAGCTGCGCTATCGCGCCGTACGCGACGAGCTCTTGCAGCTCGGCTATGACACGACGCTCGATTATCTCGCCGCCATGGCGGTGCTGGTTCAGCGCGAGACCGGGCTCTTGCCGCATCTCAATCCCGGCGTGATGAGTGGCGATGCGATCGCGCGCCTGCGCGCCGTCTCCGTCTCGCAAGGGCTGATGCTCGAAAGCGCATCGGATCGCCTCGCGCAGCGCGGCGGCCCGCATTTCGGCTCGCCCGACAAGGCGCCAGGCTTGCGGCTCGCGACGATCGCGGCGGCGGGCGAAGCGGCGGCGCCCTTCACCTCGGGCGTTCTGATCGGCATCGGTGAGACGAGGGAAGAGCGCATCGATGCGCTGTTGAAGCTGCGCGCGCTGCATGCGCGTTACGGCCATCTGCAGGAAATCATCATCCAGAATTTCCGCGCCAAGCCGGGCACCCGGATGGCGGAACATCCCGAACCCGATTTCGACGATCACCTCTGGACGATCGCAATTGCGCGCATCCTCTTCGGCGCGGCGATGAATATCCAGGCCCCGCCCAATTTGAGCGGCGGCCAGCTTCCGCGCCTCATTGCCGCGGGCATCAATGATTGGGGCGGCATCTCGCCAGTGAC
>CAYMNX010000623.1:0-6067 GCA_964391905.1 uncultured Rhizobiaceae bacterium | reverse complement strand
CAACTTTAACTTCACGGTCGCCGACGGCATGCAAGAAGTCTTTATCACTCAGACGACGGTGATGAACAGCACGAGCCGCCTTCCCGGACGCTCCGCCGTCACGCTCGACAGCGAAAATCAGCAGAATGGCAATTACAAGATCAGCTCATGGGCCTGGATTGGCGGCGAGATCGATTGCTCCTTCGGCTCAAGTCCGAATTGCGTCGATCTCATCCAAGCGAGCAACAGCCGCAACCAGCCGCTCGAGGACATCAATTTCTTCAACGTGGCAATCGAGGATTCCGTCAGAGGCGCGCATCCCGGATACGCGGTCGGCGTGACCAAGCGCGGCTCGGCCAGCGTCGGTCCGGTCAACCTCATTGGCGTCATCCCCTATGGCGTATCGCGCGGCGACCTCGATACCGCTAACCTGAGCAGCTGGTATCGTGATTGCGCGGGGTCGAATCCCGCCTGTCATCACGGCTTTTCCGGCATCGACGTGCAGACCGAGAAAGGTCTCTCCTTCACCAACCAGACGCCTCATACCGGCTCCAATACGACGACTTTCTCGAACTCTCCCTGCGCTGCGGGAAATGCGCAAAACTGGCTCGCCGTCCTCATCAACGGCGAGACCTATTATATTCCCGCATGTCACCGCTGAGAATGGCTGGTCGTTGAACCGAGACCCAGTTGCCTCGTCAGTCGTGCGGCGATGACGAGCGCTCCGTCGCACGGCGGAAGATAAGCCAACTCATCGTTTCGCGATCGGCAACGAAATTCTGACGCAGATAGGCGCCATAATGATCCACCGCCGATATCGTCGACATGGTGAAAACCTTGGGAATGAGGACGACGTCGACATCGCCGAGTTCCTGTTCCGCGGGGGGCCAGGGGAAGACGGGGTCGAGCCATAACATGACGCCGCGCGGCGGCGGCAGGCCGAGCATGAAGGGAAATGGGTCGACCCCATCAAAGGTCATGATTCGCGGCGCGGCGCCGAAGCGCTTCTCTTCATCGCCGTCACGGAAAATCGACGCGGCCTCGAGAACCATCTCGACATATTCGGCCTGAGTTGTGCCCCATGCGGGGCGGGTGCTTTGCGTCGGGGCGAGGAAATCCAGCGATACGTGTCCTTGCGAAAAGGCATCGAGCAGCCCCATGGGATCCGCTGGAACCGCCAAGCCGCGGAGATTCGTCTCGCCGACGAACATCGTGCCGTCGATGCGTGTCGCCTTCGTCCAATACCCGGCGAGACTCATGCCCATCCCCATGATCGCCAGAACCGGCGGCGTGAGGCACGCCAAAAGCAGAAGGTCCCTGTTCGCGGCAGGCGGAGAATTCGGACGCGGTCGCTCGGCGCGAAGAGCTTCGAAGAGCAAAAACGACACGATCACGTAGAGCGGGACGCGTGCCGCTTGCGCATTTTGTGAAAGGATGAAAAGGCCGCTTACCACGGCGAGCAGTGCCATTGCGAGATTCGAGCTGGAGACCCGGCGATCTCGCCATAGCCAGACGAGACAAAGGAGCTGCGCGATCAGGAGCGTCGTTTCTTCGATATTGTTCACGGTTGATTTGGCGAGCCCGAAGACATTGTTGCGAACCGCGCCGCTCTCGGCGGTCAAGATGATGTCCCGCCAGTAAGGAAAATCGCTTGCAGCGATCACCAGGGCGATGGCGATCGCCAGCGCCCATAGCCAAGCCGCGCGCCGAATATGTGGCACGATCAACAGGGCTGCGATGCTCACGGCAGTTCCGACCAGGAAATAGGTGATCTTAACGTAGAAAAGCACGAGGAGGAGCGCCAAAGCGGTGAGGCAATCGCCAAGTGGGGACTGTCCACTATCCTTTGGCGGGAAAATGAGGAGAACGAATAGAAGGACGATGCCACTCCAGCCCAATCGGTTGTACGACATCGCAAAGGTGTAAACAGACGCGTCATCGCCGATATTTACCGGCACCAAAACGAGCAACGTCAAATAGACGACGACAGCGGCGGCGGCGAGCGGCAAACGCGGTGCCGCGACCCAACTCGCGGCAAGGAAGATGAAGGCGGCATAAACTAGGATGCCGACGAGAAAAGCCTGCGGCCCCAAGCCCGTCAGCCAAAAGCCTATCTCGGTTAAAAGGAAAGGGAGAACGCCCAGCGGGTCGTGGAAATCGATATGAAAGATCTGTCCGTTATAGAGATTCCATGCCCCTTCGAGATTGAAGAGGAGATCCCAGCTCATCTCGCGCGAAAAAATGACGCCCGGTGAAATGAGCAAATAAGCCGACAGTACAATCGGCGGCGCCACAATGAGGGCGAGAGGGATAGCGCCGATCGTGTCGCTAAACGCAGAAGCCAGCCAATGGCCACCTCTTAAGCGAGGAACCGATATTGCTCGGTCCGGGTGGCTATCACGACGGCTTGTGGCAGGCCGAAGGAGGACCATCTCGTTTCTTTGAACGTGATGCGTTTCGCCTCGTCCGTGCGCGCAGAGACGGACGCCGCAGCATCGCACGACTTGAACCTATTTGAGCTTTCGACTTACGTGATCATTTCGTGATCGAACAATACCGCGCACGCCGCAAATTCGCCTCGATCGCCGGCATTTGTTCGCAGCTGGAATCTCGAGCGCCTGGGCGCAAGATGCACGCTTTGCGCGCAGCCCTTTTCTATCGAATGTACTTACAGAGTTCGCCATTCCCGCAATCAGTGCGGCTGCAGCTTGTACAATCCCGAGGGGCGATCAAGATGGGGATGGAGAGTGAGCGCTCCCGCCGGAGAAGCGGCGGGAGCGCCGCGAAATGGTGGGCCCGGCAGGACTCGAACCTGCGACAACACCGTTATGAGCGGCGCGTTCTAACCAGCTGAACTACAGGCCCGGGAGCGACAAAGCTAGCGACCGGCGAGGGGCTGATCGCTTGAGCTCTTAAGTATCGAGGAAGCTGCGCAACTTGCGCGAGCGGCTCGGGTGTTTGAGCTTGCGGAGCGCCTTCGCTTCGATTTGGCGAATACGCTCGCGCGTCACCGAGAATTGCTGCCCCACCTCTTCGAGCGTGTGATCGGTGTTCATGCCGATGCCGAAGCGCATGCGCAGCACGCGCTCCTCGCGCGGCGTGAGCGAGGCGAGGACGCGGGTCGTCGTCTCGCGCAGATTGGCCTGGATCGCCGCGTCCAAGGGCAGAACCGCGTTCTTGTCTTCGATAAAATCGCCAAGATGCGAATCCTCCTCATCGCCGATCGGCGTCTCGAGGCTGATCGGCTCTTTCGCGATCTTCAGCACCTTGCGCACCTTTTCCAAGGGCATCGCCAGCTTCTCGGCGAGCTCCTCGGGCGTCGGCTCGCGACCGATCTCATGCAGCATCTGGCGCGACGTGCGCACCAGCTTGTTGATGGTTTCGATCATATGGACGGGGATGCGGATGGTACGGGCTTGGTCGGCGATCGAGCGGGTGATGGCTTGGCGGATCCACCATGTGGCATAGGTCGAGAACTTATAGCCGCGGCGATATTCGAATTTATCGACGGCTTTCATCAAGCCGATATTGCCTTCTTGAATGAGATCGAGGAATTGAAGGCCGCGGTTCGTGTACTTCTTGGCGATCGAGATGACGAGGCGAAGATTGGCTTCGACCATCTCTTTCTTGGCGCGACCCGCTTCGCGCTCGCCGCGTTGCACGGTCTGCACGATACGGCGGAACTCGACCGGCGGCACGGCGGCCTCGACCGCGATCTGCGCGATCTCGGCGCGGAGCGCCTTCACCTCGTTGGCGTGCTTGTTGACGAGGCCCGACCAGCCCTTTCCGTGCAAGCGCTTCACCTGCTGCAGCCAATCCGGCGCGAGCTCGAAGGTAATATGGTGGTTGAGGAAGTCTTGCCGCTTGACCCCGCAGCTCTCGGCAAGACGCAACAACTTACCTTCGGCGGTGACGAGACGGCGATTGAGCGAATAGAGCTGATCGACGAGTTGCTCGATGCGCGCATTGTTGAGGCGCACATTCTTCATCGCCTCGACGATCTGGCCTTTGAGCTTGTCGTAGCTGCGCTCCGCGGTCTTGCCGAGCTCTTCGCCCTCGTTGAGCGATTTGAGACGATTGTCCTGGCGCTTTTGCAGCTTCTTGTAAAGCGCGGCGATCTCGTCGAGGATCGCGAGCACGCCGGGCTTCAACTCGGCTTCCATCGCGGCGAGCGAAATCGCGGCTTCCTCGCCATCGCCTTCCTCGCCGTCGCCGCCGAGCTCTGCCTCTTCGGGCTCCGCCTCGTCCTCCGCCGCCGCACCGCCGTTTGCCTGCTTCGCGGCTTCCTCGTTTTCGAACGCGTTGTTGCCGTAAGTCGCGTCGAGATCGACAACGTCACGCAGCAGCATGCGGTTGTCCATGAGCGCATCGCGCCAGCCGATGAGCGCGCGCATGGTGAGCGGACTCTCGCAAATGCCGCTGATCATCATCTCGCGGCCGGCCTCGATGCGCTTAGCGATGGCGATCTCGCCTTCGCGCGACAAGAGCTCGACCGATCCCATCTCGCGCAGATACATGCGGACGGGATCGTCGGTGCGGCCGATATCCTCGTCGTCGAGATTGCCGCTGGCGCGGGCATCGCCGTCTTCGCCGTCTCCCTCTGCGGAGACCGCATCGTCGGCATCTTCGCTTTCGACGAGATTGATGCCCAGCTCCGAGAGCATGGTCATCGTATCTTCGATTTGTTCCGAGGATACTTGGTCGGCCGGCAGCGCTGCGTTCAACTCGTCATAGGTGACATAGCCGCGCTCCTTGCCGCGGGCGACCATCTTCTTGATGGTAGCCGCGACCGCGTCGAGCAACGGCGCCTCGGCCGCTTCCTCGCGCCCTTCCGGACTTTCCGCCGTGCCTGCCGACTTACTCGCCATATCCGTCCCGCCGTGAAATGACTTCGAGCAATGAATGCAGACGCCCCCGGGGCGAGGCCCCGCGTCGCATCACATCCGGTTCAAACCTTCTTTCGCCGCATCGACCCCCGGTTCCGCCCCAGCGACCCGTTTCCGGATCTGAACCCCTCAAACCGCCCCCTCGTCCTGGTCTTTACTTTCCAGTTCGGTCCGTTGCAACTGCTCCACACGACCCCAGTTTTCCGGGGTCGGATCACTGGCACAATGGGCCACCGCCTCTCGAAGCTCGATCGAGGACAAGCGCCTCTGAAATTGCGTCCTCATGTGATTCCACCCGTTCCGCGCTGTTTCGACATCGGCGTCCGGCCGCGCGAATCGCGCATGAACCAGAACCTCTGGCGACAGGACCCGCTCGATGATCTCTGCAAAGCCATTTTCATTGAGGTGGCGCTTTAATGCTTCCTGTTCAAGATCGGGCTGCAGCGCATGGGCTTTTAGGATCGCGTGGGAAAGCCTGTCAAGGTCGGGGGCATGCAATTCGAGGGCCGCCAAATCCTCCAGCATTTCGTTCAAAAGAAACGGATGATTAAGGATTAAGGCAAGGACCACTTCTTCCCGCCGGCGCGTCAACAGCGCCGGGTCGCGGGCGGGCGTCGCCTCGCGCCAAGGCAACGTTTGACCGAGGCGCGCAAAGCGCGGCCGCTCGCCCCAACGCCGATTTGCCGTCGCGCCTGGGCGTTGCGCGCGGCCGCCAATCGGACCGCGGCGCGCGCCGAAGATCTCGAGCAGTTTTTCGCGATAGAAATTGCGATAGTGCTCTTGCACGCTGCGATCGGCGATCAGCCGCACTTGCTGTTCCAACCGCTTCTCGAGCGCGGCCCGCCGCTCGGGCGTGTCGATCGGCTTCGCGGTCTCGAAAGCCCACAGCACCTCGGCGAGCGGCTTCGCGCGATCGAGCACTTGGCGCACCGCCGCCGCCCCGTGACGAAGGATCAGCGAGTCGGGATCCTCGCCGTTGGGCAAAGTAGCAAAGCGCAGGCTGTAGCCCGGTTTTAGGATCGGCAAGGCACGCGCAAGGGCACGACCGGCAGCGCGCTGTCCCGCAGTATCGCCATCGAAGCAGAGCAGCGGCTCCGGCGCGAGCTTCCACAGCTCCTCGATCTGCGCCTCGGTCAGCGCCGTGCCGAGCGGCGCCACCGCGGTCGGGAAACCAGCGCGGTGCAATGCGATCACGTCCATAT
>CAYMNX010000622.1:0-2966 GCA_964391905.1 uncultured Rhizobiaceae bacterium | reverse complement strand
GAACAGCCCCGAATCGTAAAATTCGTCAGCCCGGCGTAGAATCGCCATCAGCCCGTCGAAGGCGGCCGCCGCATCCAGGTTCTTGAGCGTCTCATATTTCTCGATTTCGCGGTCTTCGCAGATGCGCAGGAAGACGATGCGCGAGAGGAAGAGCTGGACCGCATAGGTCAGCTCTTCGGCGGTCAGTCCTGGCGTGTTGGCATGAATATCAACAGCAAGGCGCTCGCGCCAGCCGCGTACTTGGCGCAGGAAAAAGTCGTCGAACTGCTCGGCGCCATGGCGGGTGGCATCCACCTCAAACTGACGATCGAAGTCGCCGGAATAAACGGTATCACGGGAAAGAAGCGCCCACAGCTCGTCGAACTGTGCCTCATAATCCTCGCATCCGATCAGCTTCATCCGCGCAACGTGCGGTTCGTCCGTTTCCGCGGGAATGGGGCGGCAATCGTAAATCGCGAGCTGGTGGAAATTGGTGACGATCGAGATGGGCAGGCTCGCGGAATAACCGTAGCGCCGCGTCTGGAAGGCCGGCCCGCGGTCGCGGTCGATGCGCACGCTCGGCTTCTTGGCTTCCACGAAGAGCTTGCGCTGCCGCGCGAGCCGCAGCTCATAGTCCGGCTTCTTCGAAAGGCGCTCTTGGCCGACCTCGACCGTCGCTTCCTCGATCACTTCCCGGAACGCAAGCGGCAGGCCGGCCGCATTGTGCACGTCCCAGCCAAAAGCTTCGAGCAAGGGCGTGATGAACTCGGTGCGAGCCTGCGTTTCGTTATATGTGCCACGCAGATGGTCGGCTTCGTTGCGCTTGAAGCGCTCCACCAGCTCGGCGACGCGTTTTCGGGCTGCTTCTTTTGCCGCCTCTCCACTCATGAGGCACTTGCCCGGACTCTGCGCTGCCGCGTGAGCCGGCGGTCCCGCATCTTCTCCCAAACGCGCCGCAGCATCCGGCATTCTGCGGCCGAGAGTCCCATGGTCTCCTTCAGGATCAGCCGATCGTTTTCATCGAGAACAGCACCAAGTCGACCATCCCGTACCAGCCGGTCGCATTCATCGAGTGGCAGGGCGGGGCCGAGCTTTGCCGGCATCAGGAGCCGTTCGGCTTCCGTCGGTTCGAGCTCAAGAACGCCGCCGCCGTAGCTCCGGCCTTCAATTTCGGCGGAAGCGGCCGTGAGCGATGTGTATGTGTTAGCGACAATAGCGCGCGATTTGCCTGCCTTGCAACGCATCCGGTGAATTGTGTCCGTTGAGGTTGCGTCGGCCGTATTCAAGACCACGCGCGGGAAGTCGTATATCTGCCGGAATACGAAGGCATCGGGTATCCATACAGACGGGACGGCATACCAGGGCTCGCGAATCGAGCACTTGTAGCCCTTATGAACCTTCTGGTCTTCGCCGAGGCGGATGTAGCTTTCCAGCGCTCCTTTCGGCTTCGAGCCGTTAATCGGCGCGAGATGCAGCAGGTGCACGAGCTGATCGTCATCCGAGAGCCGTTTCCAGTCGCGCTTGCCAATGCGCGCACCTACTAGATGCGCAGATCGCGATACGAGCGGCATCGTGTATCCCTGCAAGCGGCGTGCTTCGATCTCGCTTTGCCGCAAGACGAAGAACTGGTTCTTGCCCGTCACGACACCGACGTTCACGGACGCGTAGATGCTGAGCGGCACGGCGGCGCCGGATGCGCGCAGCTCGCGCATGAAGGTGATTTCCGATGCGCTAAGAAAATATTTCAGCCACTTCTCGCTATCGTGGCAGATCGTCTTTGGCGATGCGCCTTCAAGCACGGCAGCGGGCGTGCGCCCGAGGATATCGGCGACGGAATGGCTTTCCGTCAGCGTGACTTTGCAGGGATTGCTTTCAGACGGTGTTGCGCGCGCTTCATCGGCTAGGAGCAGCAAAACCTCCTGCTCCGCATTCTCGAAGAACAGCTCGTTGCATGCGATCAGATCAATGCGTCCGAAGCGATCGGTCAGGAAAGAGCGGAGCTGTGCGGCATAGCTTACCTGAAGCAGTTCTGCCGGAAGCACGAGCGCCATACGCCCGCCGGGCCGCAACGCGGCCGCCGCGGCGACCACGAAGGGAACCCAGATGTTCGTCAGCCGGTTGGGGGAGAGCCCTTGCTCTTTCATGATCTCCATCGCGCGGCTGCGATGGGGCTCAGGAAAGCTCTGATAACGGATGAAGGGCGGATTGCCGACAACGACATCAAATAGCGGGCGGTCAGCACGCTTCCACCAAGCGAAGAAATCACTTGTCTCCACCACGTCGGCTGCCCGGAAGCCTACCTCTCGGGCCAGCCGGGCGCGCGCCTTCTCGGCTTCGTCGCAGAGTATTTCAACGCCGTACAGATGATTGGCGCGGTCAGCGCCCTTCGCGCCAAGCGTCCCCAGCCTGTGCGCCGCCGCTTCCAGAAAGGACCCGTCACCGCAGCTCGGCTCCAGAACGAGGTCATCAGCCTTGCGAATTGCCCACGCGCAAAGCCACTGCGCGAGAGCCGCCGAGGTGTAATACCCGCCCCGTAGCTTATCGGGGTCTAGATCGGTGAAGCGGCCGCTATTGGTCCGGGCCGTGCCCGGCTCCTGACTTTCATCGCGGTATGCAGGGAGAAGCTCGATCATCGCGGTTGCCTCACGTGGAAGAGGGGCTGCTCATCGTGAAGCAAGCGCTCGATTGCTTCGCGCACGACCCAGGCCACCGACACTTTGTTCTTGTTGGCAATTTCGACCAGCTCAGCGTGCTGCTCAGGCGTTAAGCTCACGGAGAGCCTGTGGGCGCATCTCTGATCGCCTTGCTCGCGGGTTGATCTTGTCATCGCATTCTCGAATCGCTGCCTGCACCACCGTGCACCAGTCTGGTGCGTCAAGCAAACCAAGATTTGGCCGTCTCTCGATCCCAGGTGACAAACAAACTTTATCGCAGTTAGAACAAAATAGGAACATACATCCAGCGAATGTCAACCCAACCACCGCGAA
>CAYMNX010000621.1:0-13790 GCA_964391905.1 uncultured Rhizobiaceae bacterium | reverse complement strand
CGGGGTGCCGGCCGCTTTCAGGATAACCCGACCGGAAAAGGCGGCGTGCGCGTCGTCAAATCGCCGGACGAGGCGGGGAAGGCCGCGGCCGAGATGCTGGGCCATGTTCTCGTCACCAAGCAGACCGGACCCAAAGGACGCGAGGTCAAGCGCATCTATGTCGAGGAGGGCTGCGACATCAAGCGCGAGCTCTATCTCGGCATGCTGATCGACCGCAAGACCTCGCGCGTCACGGTGATGGCCTCGACCGAGGGCGGGATGGAGATCGAGGAGGTCGCGGCAAAGACGCCGGAAAAGATCCTGCGCGTCGCGATCGACCCCGTCACCGGGATGCAGGGATTCCACGCCCGCGAGCTCGCTTTCGGGCTCGGCCTTCAGAACGCGCAGGTCGCCGCCGCGACCAAATTCATGCTGGCGATGTACAAGGCTTTCACGAGCCTCGATGCCTCGATCGTCGAGATCAACCCGCTGGTCGTGACCGGCAGCGGCGAGGTGCTGGCGCTCGATGCCAAGATGAATTTCGACGACAATGCGCTCTTCCGTCATCCCGATGTCGAGGAGATGCGCGACGAGGCCGAGGAAGACCCGACCGAGCTCGAGGCCCAGAAGCACCAGCTCAATTACGTGAAGCTCGACGGCAGCATCGGTTGCATGGTGAACGGCGCCGGCCTCGCCATGGCGACGATGGACATCATCAAGCTCTATGGCGGAAGTCCCGCGAACTTCCTCGATGTCGGCGGCGGCGCCACGAAAGAGCGCGTCACCGCGGCCTTCAAGCTCATCCTCTCTGATGCGCATGTCGAAGGCATTCTCGTCAACATCTTCGGCGGCATCATGCGCTGCGACGTCATCGCCGAAGGCATCGTCGCCGCGGCGCGCGAGGTCAGCCTCCAGGTGCCGCTGGTCGTCCGGCTCGAAGGAACGAATGTGAAATTGGGCAAGAAAATCCTCGCGGAATCGGGCCTGCCGATCTTGTCGGCCGATAATCTCGCCGATGCCGCCGAGAAGATCACCAAAGCGGTCAAGGAGGCGGCCTGATGTCCGTCCTCGTCAATAAAGAGACGAAAGTCATCTGCCAGGGCTTCACCGGCTCGCAAGGCACGTTTCATTCCGAGCAGGCGATCGCCTATGGCACGAAGATGGTCGGCGGCGTCACGCCCGGCAAAGGCGGCACCAAGCATCTCGATCTGCCGGTCTTCGACACGGTGGCCGAGGCGGTGGGGAAGACCGGCGCCGACGCGACCGTCATCTACGTACCGCCGCCTTTCGCAGCCGAAGCGATCCTCGAGGCGGTCGACGCCGAGCTGCCGCTCATCGTCTGCATCACCGAAGGGATTCCCGTCCTCGACATGGTGGTGGTGAAACGCGCGTTGACGGGTTCGAAGAGCCGGCTCATCGGCCCCAATTGCCCGGGCGTCATTACGCCGGGCGAATGCAAGATCGGGATTATGCCCGGCCATATCCATCAAAAGGGTCATGTCGGCATCGTGTCGCGCTCGGGCACCTTGACCTATGAGGCGGTGGCGCAGACGACCGCGGTCGGTCTCGGCCAGTCGACCTGCGTCGGCATTGGCGGCGATCCCGTCAACGGCACCAATTTCATCGATGTCCTCGACATGTTTCTCGGCGACAAGGAAACCGAGGCGATCATCATGATCGGCGAGATCGGCGGCTCGGCCGAGGAGGAAGCGGCGGAGTTTTTGAAACGCAGCAAGGTGAAGAAGCCGATGGTCGGCTTCATCGCCGGCGCGACCGCTCCGCCCGGCCGCCGCATGGGCCACGCCGGCGCGATCATTTCGGGCGGCACCGGCACGGCGGCGAACAGGAAAGAGGCGATGAAAAGCGCCGGAATCACGGTCTCGGATTCGCCGGCGGCACTCGGCTCGACCATGCTGAAAGTCTTGAAAGGGTAAGGAGATCGGCCCACGAACGGGGGGATCGTGGCAACGACATTTCGTGGTAGACGGTTATATTTCCGATACGATTTTATGGCAGTCCTGCCCTGATGAGGGGGCAGCGCGGGTCGCCTTGAGTTCTCGCCAGCATAGGATGTCCGGTAGATGACGGACGTGTCCAACCAGTCGAAGCACCGCGCCATCCATCCCGGATCGGGACGCCGCCGCGGTCGCAATATGCCGCGCGGTCGCCAGGTCGAGCCGCAAGCGCGCGCCGAGGTCGCGGCGCTCTTGGGCGATCTGCCGCGCCGGCGCGATCTGCTGATCGAGTTCTTGCATCTGCTGCAGGATCGATATGGCTGCCTGCACGCGCGCCATCTCGCGGCGCTCGCCGAGGCGATGAAGCTCGCTCTGGTCGAGGTCTACGAGGTCGCCTCCTTCTATGCGCATTTCGACATTGTGATGGATGGCGAAGAACCGCCGCCGCCCTTGACCGTGCGCGTTTGCGATAGCCTCACTTGTGCGCTTTTCGGGGCCGAGCGCTTGCTGAAGGATTTGCCGGCGAAGCTCGGATCGGGCGTTCGCGTCGTGCGCGCGCCTTGCATGGGCGGCTGCCACAATGCGCCGGTGACGGCGATCGGTCATGCGCTGCATGAGCATGCAACGATCGATCGCGTTGCTGCCGCGGCGGCAAAGAAGGAGACGCATCCGCATCTGCCGTCCTATCCGGCACTCGAGGCTTATCGTCCGGCCGGCGGCTACAAGCTCTTGGAAGCGTGTCTTGCCGGCAAGAAAGCCGTCGATGAGATATTGAAGGCGCTCGAAGGGGCACAGCTCAGGGGCCTCGGCGGCGCCGGCTTTCCCACCGGTCGCAAATGGCGCGCGGTTTTGGCGGAAAAGAAGCCGCGCCTCATGGCCGTCAATGCCGATGAGGGCGAGCCCGGCACGTTCAAGGACCGTTATTATCTCGAAACCGATCCGCATCGCTTCCTCGAAGGCATGCTGATCGGCGCCTGGGTGGTCGAGGCGCCCGAGACCTACATCTATCTGCGCGACGAATATCCGCAGATCCGCGAGATCCTCTTAGCGGAAATTCCGAAACTCGAGGCTGCGGGCTTGGCGCGCCACACGAAGATTCATCTCCGTCGCGGCGCCGGCGCCTATATCTGCGGCGAGGAATCGGCGATGCTCGAGAGCATCGAGGGCAAGCGCGGCCTGCCGCGTCACAAGCCGCCTTATCCCTCGCAGGTCGGCCTCTTCGGGCGGCCGACGCTCATCAACAATGTCGAGACGCTTTATTGGGTGCGCGACGTGGTCGAGCGCGGCGCCGCATGGTTCGAGAGCCAAGGCCGGCGTGGCCGCAAGGGCCCGCGCTCTTTCTCGGTCTCCGGCCGTGTCAAATCGCCGGGCGTCAAGCTCGCGCCTGCCGGCATCACCGTGCGCGAGCTCATCGATGAGTACTGTGGCGGCATGCTCGACGGCCATGAATTCAAGGCATACCTGCCGGGCGGCGCGTCGGGCGGAATCCTGCCCGCTGCGATGGCCGACATTCCCTTGGATTTCGGCACGCTCGAACAATATGGCTGCCTCATCGGCTCGGCGGCGGTTGTCGTGCTATCGGACAAGGACGATATGCGGCAGGTGGCGCTCAACCTGCTCCGCTTCTTCGAGGATGAGAGCTGCGGCCAGTGCACGCCCTGCCGTGTCGGCACGGAAAAGGCGGTCGGGCTCTTACAAAAGCCGAAATGGGACGCCGAGCTTTTGGGCGAACTGACGCGCGTGATGACCGATTCATCGATTTGCGGCCTTGGCCAAGCGGCGATGAACCCGGTCAAGATGGTGCTGAAACATTTCGCGAAGGATGTGTCATGAGCGACGGATCCGGCGTGATGCCGCAAGGCATCAAATTCCTGCTCGACGGCGCCGAGGTCGAGGCGTTGCCCGGCGAGACAATCTGGCATGCGGCGCGCCGCCATCAGAACAATCTCCCGCATCTCTGCTTCTCGCCGGCGCCCGGCTATCGCCCCGACGGCAATTGCCGCGCCTGCATGGTCGAGATCGAGGGCGAGCGCGTCTTGGCCGCCTCCTGCATTCGCACGCCGACGCCGGGAATGAAGGTGAAGACGCAAAGCGAGCGCGCGGTCGCCAATCGCAAGCTCGTCTTCGAGCTCCTCGTTGCCGACCAGCCGCCGCGCGCGGAGGCACACGATCCCCAATCCGAATTCTGGAAGAACGCGGCGCGCGTCGGCGTGACGACGAGCCGCTTTGAGGCGCGCCAGCAGCCCCTTCCCGATCGCTCGCATCCGGCGATGGCGGTCAATCTCGACGCCTGCATCCAGTGCAATCTCTGCGTCCGCGCCTGCCGCGAGGTGCAGGTGAATGACGTGATCGGCATGGCGCTGCGCGGTCACAATGAGAAGATCGTCTTCGATTTCGGCGATCCGATGGGCAACAGCACCTGCGTTGGTTGCGGCGAATGCGTCCAGGCTTGTCCCACCGGCGCCCTGCTCCCGGCGACGATGGTCGATGCGCAAAATGCGCCGCGGCCGAAACACGCTCGCGAGGTCGACAGCATCTGCCCCTATTGCGGCGTCGGCTGCCAGCTCACCTATCAGATCCGCGACGACAAGATCATCTCGGTGCGCGGCCGCGGCGGCCCGGCCAATGAGCGCCGGCTCTGCGTCAAAGGCCGGTTCGGCTTCGACTACATCAATCACCGCGACCGCCTGATGGTGCCGATGATCCGCAAGGACGGCGTCTCGAAGCACGCTGCCGACGAGATCGATCCCGCCAATCCGTGGACGCATTTTCGTGAGGCGACATGGGATGAGGCGCTCGACCGCGCCGCCGGGGGCTTGAAGCGCATCCGCGACGAGAAAGGCGGCAACGCGCTCGCCGGCTTCGGTTCGGCCAAGTGCTCGAACGAGGAGGCCTATCTCTTTCAAAAGCTCGTGCGCGCCGGCTTCGGCACCAACAATGTCGATCATTGCACGCGGCTTTGCCACGCCTCCTCGGTCGCGGCCCTGATGGAGGGGATCGGCTCGGCGGCGGTGACGGCGCCGTTCACGGCGGCGAAGGATGCCGAGCTCATCATCGTCATCGGCGCCAACCCGACCGAGAATCATCCGGTTGCGGCGACCTATTTGAAGCAGGCGGCAAAGCGCGGCGCGACGCTCGTCGTCATGGACCCGCGCGGCCAAACCTTGAAGCGCCATGCGACGCATATGCTGCAGTTCAAGCCGGGCACGGACGTCGCGATGCTCTCGGCGCTGCTGCACACGATCATCTACGAGGATCTATACGACAAGCAATATGTCCAGGCGCATACCGAGGATTTCGAGGCGCTGAAAGAGAGCGTTCGGGATCGCACGCCCGAGGCGATGGCGTCCCTCTGCGGCATCGATGCCGAGACCTTGAAGACGGTGGCGCGTAAATATGCGCGCGCCGAAAGCGCGATCATCTTCTGGGGCATGGGCATTTCGCAGCATGTCCACGGCACCGACAATGCGCGCTGCCTCATCGCGCTCGCCATGGTGACGGGCCAGGTCGGCCGGCCTGGCACCGGGCTGCATCCGCTGCGCGGCCAGAACAATGTGCAAGGCGCGTCGGATGCGGGCCTCATCCCGATGTTCTATCCCGATTATCGCAAGATCGAGGATGTCGAGATGCGGCGGCTCTATGAAGAGCTCTGGGGCGCGGCGGCGGATCTGAAGCGCGGCCTCACCGTCGTCGAGATCATGACGGCGATCCATGAGGGGAAGATCAACGGCATGTACATCATGGGCGAGAATCCGGCGATGTCGGATCCCGATGTGCAGCATGCGCGCGAGGCGCTGGCCAAGCTCGACCATCTCGTCGTGCAGGATCTCTTTCTCACCGAGACGGCGCGCTATGCCGATGTCGTGCTACCGGCCTCGGCTTGGCCCGAGAAAAGCGGCACGGTCACCAACACCAACCGCCAGGTGCAAATGGGGCGCGTCGCGCTGCCTCTGCCGGGCGACACGCGGCAGGATCTCTGGATCATCCAGGAAATCGCCCGCCGCATCGGGCTCGATTGGAATTATGCGGGTCCGGCCGATGTCTTCGCCGAAATGAAGCGCGGCATGCCCTCCCTCGACAACATCACCTGGGAGCGCTTGGAGCGCGAAAGCTCCGTGACTTATCCTTGCGATGCACCGGACAAGCCCGGCAACGACATCGTCTTCGGCGAGGGCTTTCCGACCAAGAGCGGTCGCGCCAAGCTCGTGCCGGTTGAGCTCGTGCCGCCGGCGGAAGAACCCGATGCGCAATATCCGATGGTGCTGACGACAGGGCGTCAGCTCGAGCATTGGCATACGGGCGCGATGACGCGCCGCGCCACCGTGCTCGACGAATTGGAGCCCGAGGCGGTTGCAAGCATGGCGCCGGCCGATCTGCGTCAGATGGGACTGAAGGCGGGCGATCCGGTCCGGGTTGCGACCCGGCGCGGCGCGATCGAGCTCAAGGCGCGCGCCGACGGTGCCGTGCCGCCGGGCATGGTCTTCATCCCGTTCTGCTACGCGGAAGCGGCGGCGAATATCCTGACCAATCCGCAGCTCGATCCCTTCGGCAAGATTCCCGAATTCAAATTCTGCGCCGCGCGGGTCGAGAAGGTTTAGGTCGCGCGACCCAAACCCGAGCGATCACGCGGTTCTCGCCGTCGCGACGTCGACCGTGCTTTCCCTGGCGCTGTGGGCGTTGCGCATGGGCTTCAGGACCGCCAGCGCGACGATCGCGGCGAGCACGTTCAGCAACGCCGCGATCAGGAAGACGGCATGCCAGCTTCCCGTCGCGGTGTTGAGCACATTGGCGAAAGGCACGACCAGCGACGCGGTGCCCTTGGCGGTATAGAGCAGGCCGGCGTTTACCGTGGCGAATTTGCTACCGAAGGTATCGGTGCAGGTCGAGGGGAAGAGGCTGTAGATCTCGCCCCAGGCAAAGAAGACGGCGCCGCTCAAGATCACGAACAGCACGGGGTTGGTCCCGACCACGCTCAAGGCCCAGATGCCCAAGGCCTCGAGGCCGAAAGCGATGAACATGGTGTTCTCGCGTCCGATATGATCCGAGACCCAGCCGAAAAACGGCCGCGTGAGTCCGTTCATGATGCGATCGATCGACAGCGCGAAGGTTAGCGCGGGCAACGTGATCCCGACGAGACTGACCGGCACCTTGGCGACTTGAAAATCATTGGCGATCGGCGCCAATTGCGCCGTCGCCATCAGACCGCCGGCACCGACCGCGACGAACATCACATACATCACCCAAAAGACCGGCGAGCGCAGCATCTCGCCCGGGCCGTAATTGCGCGTCACCTGCCGCAGTTTTTGCACGGCAGCCGCGGGCACCTGCCCGGCCTTCGGCGCGGCGAGGAAAAGGGCCAACACGACGACCACGATTCCCTGGGCGAGGCCGAACCAGATGAAGGTCGCCTGATAGCCGCTCGATTGGATCATATTCTGAATCGGAATGATGGTCAGCGCCGATCCCGCGCCAAAGCCGGCCGCGGTGAGCCCTGCCGCCAAGCCGCGATGATCTGGAAACCATTTGAGCGCGTTGCCGACGCAGGTGCCGTAGACGGCGCCAGCGCCGATGCCACCGATGGCGGCCGCGATGTACAGCATCGCCAGCGAATTCGCCATGCCGTTCATCACCCAGGAGATGCCGACGAAAATCCCGCCGATCAGGACGACGATTCGCGGTCCGAAACGATCGACGAACCAGCCTTCGACCGGCACGAGCCATGTCTCGCACAAGACGAAGATGCTAAAAGCAACTTGGATGGCAGCCCGTCCCCATTGGTGTTTCTCATCGATCGGACCGACGAACAGCGTCCATCCGTACTGGAGATTGGCGATCATCACCATGCAGGCGATGCCGACCAGCAGTTGCATCCAACGGTAGGATTTGCCAAGCGTGGCGGTGCCCTCAGTCATTCCTCACCTCGATCGCGCGTTGGTTCGATCGTATCTTCTTAATGCCCTTTTTGGCGGGCACCTTGTGACAAGTACATCAACTTATGGTTGGAAGCGCAAGTAACATGATATCGAGACACAACGGACCTGAACGGGCGATTGTTGCGCTGCAGCACGGAGTGATGCGGTCCGTCGCCAAGCTCATCGGCATTGCACTCCCATGCTTGATCTTCATAACGCCTGCAGAGGCGCAGTCGTTGCCGCCGCCGGGCGATGCCGCAGGTGCCAATGCCACCCTGCTGCATCTGACGGAGACGGCGCAACGCGCTGTGCCGCGCGACCAGCTGCGCGTCGATTTCGCGGTCGAGGTCACCGATCCCGACGCGGCAAAGGTCCAAGCCGAGATCAACCGGCGCATGAGCGCGGCGCTGGCACGGATCAAGGCGGTTCCGGACGTCACGCTCGAGACGACCGGCTACAACGTCTTCGCGGAGCATCCCGATAAAAAGCCGGCGCAGTGGCATGGCAGTCAGTCGATATCGCTGACCGGGGGCGACTTTACGAAACTCCTGACATTGGCCGGCACGCTGCAGCAAGAGGGGCTCGTCATGCGCGGGCTGACGCCGCAATTGTCACGCGCGGCGCAGCAGTCGGTCGAGGATGAGCTGACCGATACGGCGTTGGCACGCTTGCGCAAGCGCGCGGAGCGGATCGCCGCCGGGCTCGGCGTCAAGGTCGAGCGGTTTCGCGGCCTGACGATCGGCAACGCATCGGCCTCGCCGCCGCCGATGCCGCTGATGCGCCAAATGACGGCGGCCGCGCCCATGCCCGCGCCGCCGCCCGTGGCGGAGCCCGGCGAAGCCACGGTCTCAATCACGGCGCAGGCCGATATTCTCCTGACGCCGTCGCCCTAAGCACGGCAAAGGCGCATGCTGACAGGATAGCGGTTCCGTCCTACATAATGGATGAATGATCGCGCAGGAGGTTGCCATGGCGGTGGTTGCCGAACAGGATTTCGCGCCCGATACGATTGAGGCCTCGGTCAATTATTTTCTCGATAATGGCGAGAAGCCTTACACGTTTACCGGCGGCCCCGGCTCGACCGAGGTGCGCAGCAACCAGACGCACGACCCCCGCCGCGTGACGATGCATAACGGGCGCCCCTTCGCCGCGCGCTTCACGCTCGATGGCGACGGCTTCCGCTTCATTCGCCACGACACGCAGATGCGCGATTTCCTCGATGAGGACGAGGTGCGCCGCGTCTACTATCCCGAGATGGAGGCTTTGATCAAAGCCGAGACGGGGGCCGCGCGCGTTGTCGTATTCGACCATACACTGCGCACCGCCGATGACGAATTTCGCGAGGCCAATAAGCTGCGCGAGGTCGTGCGCCGCGTCCACAACGACTATACCGAATGGTCAGGGCCGCAGCGCGTCCGCGACCTTGTTCCGGACGAAGCCGAAGCGCTGCTGCAGCATCGTTTCGCGATCGTTCAGGTATGGCGGCCGATTCGCTATCCGGTCGAGACGCATCCGCTTGCGATTTGCGACGCGCGCAGCGTCTCCTTCGACGACTTCGTGATCTCGGAGCGGCGCTATCCCAATCGCGTCGGCCAGACCTATGCGCTTACCTACAATCCCGCGCATCATTGGTACTGGTTCCCACGCATGCGCCGCGACGAGGCCCTCGTTTTTAAGGTCTACGATTCGATGAAGGACGGCCGTGCACGCTGGACCGCGCACACGGCCTTCGACGATCCGACCTCGCCGCCCGATGCGCGCCCGCGTGAAAGCATCGAAATTCGCACCCTCGCCTTCTTTCCCGCCTGAGAAACGGATCGCAACGCGGTGGTTCATTGGGTCCGAAGACTCGCGCCGGGTTCCCGTTGCGTCGGGACGAGGAAACTGTTGCCTCGAGCCCGCTTCAATGAGACTGTGATTGGCGTGTCAGCGGGGGTCTATCCGGGCTGGCGCGAACCAAGCAAGCAGGCGGCCTCCGGCAAGGATGGTCGCTCGAACGAGGGAAAGGGGAGTCACAATGAGTAAGCAGGCACTCGTTGAGGCGCTGAAGAAGACCGGCCTCAAGACGTCGGCCGCGGGCAAAGCCGTTGATGCGGTCACGATCGTGATCGCAAAAGAGCTCAAGAAAACGCAGAAGTTCAGCCTACCGGGGTTTGGGTCGTTTCACGTCAGCAAGCGCGCCGCGCGCATGGGACGCAATCCCCGTACCGGCGAGCCGATCAAGATCAAGGCCAGCAAGGCGGTGCGCTTCAAGGCCGGCGCGAAGTTGAAAGGGTCGCTCTGATATTTTGCTGTCACGCCATTCTCGACAATCCACGCCAATGACCCGTCTCCAGTCGCGGCGGCCGCCGCGACTGGCGGCTTACCGGCACCCCTCCCGGCCATGAGCTTCACGTCGCGCGAATTCCGTGACGCGCTCGGCCTTTTCCCGACCGGGATCGCCATCGTCACCACCGCCGACCCGGAAGGACGGCTCGGCGGTGTCACCGTGAATTCCTTTACCTCCGTCTCGCTCGATCCGCCGCTGATCCTCGTCTCGCTCGCGCGCACCAGCCGCAGCCTCGATACTTTCAACGCGGCCCAGCATTTCGCGGTCAGCCTGCTGCGCCATGATCAGCGCCACGCTTCCACGGTTTTCGCCAGCACCACGGCCGATCGCTTCAACGAGGTGAAGCATCGCCCCGGCCTTGGCGGCGTTCCCGTGGTCGAGCCGAGCCTCGTTTCCTTCGAATGCGAGGTCCATGCCCGCTACGACGGCGGCGATCACGTGTTGCTGCTGGGCAAGGTCGTGAAGTTGAGCCGGGATGCCGATCCGGCGCCGCCGCCGCTCCTCTATTTCCGCGGCCAATATCGCGAGCTTTCGGAGCAGCACGCCGAGATCGCGCCGTTCCGCCTTGAAGGCTGGTAAGTGTCGCCCCGTTTCAGGTGATTACCGCTTGCTCCAGGGCGGTACGGGATAGCGCGGCTTGTTGAGCGCGTGATCCGTGAAGATGGGCACGACCTTGCCGTCCTGGATCTGGATCGCGATCTGCGGCACATCGATCTGCCCGTTCGGCGCGAATTTCACATGCGCGTAGAGGCTGTCGAACCCGATCTTGGCGATCGCATCGCGCACCGCTTTCTTGTCGAGTGTGCCGGCCTTCGCGAGGGCCTTGGCATAGACCTCGACCACGGCCGCCGCCGCGGCCGCGTGGTAATCGGGCTCGTAGTTGAATTTGGCGATGTATTCCTTGTTGAACTGAGCGTCGTCGCCGAACCAGTCATCCTTCAAAGTGCCGGTCGGGAACCACGACGTCATGCCGAACGCATATTCGGCGTCCTTGTCGAGGGCCTTGCGGAAGTCCGCCGTCGGCACGCCGACGGTGAAGCTCGTAAAGCCTTTGGGATTGACGTCGAGACTCTTCGCCTGGCGGATCTCGTCGAGCACCTCGGCGGCAAGCCCGCCCCATAGCATCACGTCCGGCTCCTTCGATTTGACGAGCGCCAGAAGCGACGAGAAGTCCGAGCTTTTCTGCGCATATTGCTGGTCGAGCACGATGTCGTAGCCGGCTTTCTTCAAGAGCTCGCGCGTCCCCTTGCCGACCGCGACGTCGAAGGCGTCGTCGGCAACCACCAGCGCAACGGTTTTCGGCTTCGGATCGAGCGTCCCCATCATGGCGATGGTGCTGCTGAAATAATCCTCGGCGGGCGGCAGAAGGCCGAACGTATATTTGTAGCCGCGCGAGAAGATCTGGCCTGAGGCGCCGCCACCTTGGACGAAGGGCATCTCGTATTTCTCGGCGACCGAGGAATCGACCATGACATCGTTGCTCGAATAAGAGCCGAGCAGGAAATCGACCTTGTCGCGCGTCAGCAGCTGCGTATAGAGCTGCACGCCGAGATTGGTATCCGACTGGTTGTCGAGGACGATCAGCTTGAAGGTGTAATTCTTGCCGCCGACGGTGATGCCGCCTTTGGCGTTGATCTTGTCCACCGCGAGCTGATACGCGTCGCGATAGTATCGGCCGGTATTCGCGTCCTTGCCGGTCAGCTGCACGGCGCCGCCCAGCGTGATCGTATTCGATTGCGCCCCTGCCGGGCTCGCCGCCAGCGCGGCGAGCGCGAGGGCCATCGCGCCAAGTCGTTTCATATCGTTTCTCCCCGGAGGCGTTATCGCGTGCCGCGAATGATGGCGGTCCGGCGTCAGCTTAGCAAGCATGGCGCGCACGGCCCCGCCTAGGAGGCCTCGCACTTTCGTGTCAGTATCGGGGCGCATGATCCGGATCACGCCTAGCATCGCGCTCGACGACAGCGAGATCGAAGAGCATTTTATTCGCGCCGGCGGTCCGGGCGGTCAGAATGTCAACAAGGTCGCAACCGCCGTGCAACTGCGTTTCAATGCCGATGCCTCGGGCGCGCTCGATGAGCCGACGCGGCAGCGCCTCAAGACGCTGGCGGGACGGCGCCTCACCCGCGAGGGCGTGATCGTCATCACGGCGGAGCGCTACCGTACGCGCGAGCGCAATCGGGCCGATGCGCTGACGCGCCTCGTCGAGCTCATCCGCCGCGCCGCCGTCCGGCCGAAGACGCGGCGTGCGACCAAGCCCAGCCGCGCACAGCGCGAGGCGAGGCTCGAGACCAAGGCGAGGCGATCGGGTATCAAGCGCCTGCGGCGGATGCGCCCCACCGCGGATTAGACCCGCCTCTTGTACCGGCCCAGGGTGGTGTATAATTGGAGATCGCCGATGAAGGAGTCTGCTATGTCATCGCCGAGCGAATGGGAGATCCCCTCCGGAGCCCAGCCAAAACCGGAGGATTGGGACTTCGATCTCGAACGCGCACTTTCATCCCTTCTGACCGTCAGGGCGGCAATCCCCGCGGACGGCTTTACCGCGCAAACGCTCGGGACCGAGCGCGCGGGGAATGGCGTAATCATTCGCGAGGATGGGGTGGTACTGACCATCGGCTACCTCATCACCGAGGCCGATACGATCTGGCTCAACACTGTCGATGGCCGGGCCATTCCCGGCCATGTGCTCGCTTACGATCAGGAAACCGGCTTTGGCCTCATCCAGGCGCTCGGGCGGCTGCAATTGCCGGCCATGCCTCTTGGCCATTCCGCGACGGCGCGGCCCGGCGATCGGGTCGTCGTGGCGGGCGGTGGCGGGCAGACCCATGCGATCTCGGCGCGGATCGCCGCCAAGCAGGAATTCACCGGCTATTGGGAATATCTGATCGACGATGCGATCTTCACCGCGCCCGCCCATCCCAATTGGGGCGGCACGGCGCTGATCGGCGGCGCCGGCAATCTCCTGGGCATCGGCTCGCTGCATTTGCAGCAGGCGCGCGACAACGGCCCGCCCGAGCATCTCAACATGCATGTGCCGATCGATCTCCTGAAGCCGATTTACGAGGATCTGCTGACCCTTGGAAAGCCCAACCATCCGGCACGGCCCTGGCTCGGGCTCTATGCGACCGAAATCGACAACAAGGTCGTGGTGGCGGGGCTGGCGAATTCGGGGCCGGCGCGACGCGCCAATCTCAAGACCGGCGATATCATCCTCGCCGTGGGCGGGCAGGAGATCGGCGATCTCGCCTCGCTCTATCGCAGCATCTGGAAACAGGGCCGCGCCGGCGTTGAAATCCCAATGCTCGTCTATCGCGACGGCAAGACGATCGATTTCAATGTGCGCTCGGCCGATCGCGCGAACTTTTTGAAGTCACCGAGCCTGCACTGACGCTCTTGGACTGCTCGGACCGGCGTGACCGTGGAGGTTGCGCGCATCGCGCAGGCTTGCGCCGTCGAACTGCGCCTTGGCGGCACTGACGTCCTTGAAATTGGCGTTATTGAGGTCGGCGTCGCGGAGATCGGCGCGATCGAGATTGGCGCCGGAAAGATCGACATTGCCGAGCTTCGCCTGCTTCATCTGCGCCTCGCGCAGATCGGCGCGGCCGAGCTTTGCGC
>CAYMNX010000620.1:0-5045 GCA_964391905.1 uncultured Rhizobiaceae bacterium | reverse complement strand
GACCTGCTTCGGCCCGCCGGGCGCGGGCGGTCTCGGCGTCGGCGTCGGCAGCGCGATCGGTGCGAAGCTCGCCAATCCCGACAAGACGGTCATCGCCGTGCTCGGCGACGGCTCCTACATGTTTGGCAATCCGACCGCCGGCCATTACGCGCTGAGCGCGCTGGGGCTGCCGGTGCTCTTCATCATCTTCAACAACGGCATGTGGGAAGAGGTCGAAGGCTCGGCGCTCCGCGTCTTCCCGGACGGGCATGCGGCGCGCGCCAATCGCGTGCCGGTGGCGCAGCTCGGCCCCAACCCGCATTACGAGCACTTGATCGCCACCTATGGCGGCTATGGCGAGCGCGTCGACCGGCCCGAGCAACTGCCGGGCGCCTTGCAGCGCGCGCTCCACGCGGTGAAGGTCGAGAAGCGTCAGGCGCTGATCAACCTCATCGTCGGCCGCCGCGGTGCCGCGCCGTGATTTACTTTCCCCCATACCCACCCCCGTTCGGCGGGTCCCACCCACGCCCCCGGGGCGAGGGTGGGGTGAGGGGCCACATCCGGCCGATTGCGTTACCCTAAATAAAGCAAGTAAGGTCTCCTCAACGGATTGCTGGGAGCGAACGATGACAGTCACGCGGATTGAATCGCTGGTCTATGGCGTCGAGGATCTCGATGCCGGCATGTCCTATTACGATGACTGGGGCCTGCCGCGCGTCGATCATGGTCGGAACGGCGCCGACTATCTGCTGCCCTCGGGACAGACGATCAAGCTACGGAACGCCTCCGATCCGTCGCTCCCCACGCCAACCGAGCCCGGCTCGACCGTGCGCGAGATCGTCTGGGGCGTGGACAACGCCGCCGGCCTCGATCAGCTCGGTGCCATGCTCTCCCGCGATCAGAAAATCACGCGCGATGCCGACGGCACCCTGCGCACGACTGATCCCTGGGGCATGGCCCTTGCTTTCCGCGTGGCCGAGACAATCCCGACCAAGCCGCATCCGACCGACAAGGGACTCAATCATCCCTTCTGGCCGCCCGATCGTGTCAAGCCCTTGCGCATGGGTCACGCCGTTTTCTTCGTGCCGGTCTCGAAAATCGCGGAGACATCGAAGTTCTACACCGAGAAGCTCGGCTTCCGCTTGACCGAGAGCGTCAAGGGCTTCGGCAATTTCATGCGTTGCTCGCCCGATCATCACAATCTCTTCTTGATCACCATCGGCGAGAAGGCCGGCTTCAATCACGTCGCCTTCGAGCTCAATGATTTCGACGAGATCATGGTCGGCGGCAAATTCATGGAAGGAAAGGGCTGGGAAGCCGCCACCAAGCCCGGCCGCCACATCATGGGCTCAAACCTCTTCTGGTATTTCAAGAACCCGTCGGGCGGCAACACCGAGTATTTCTCCGATATGGATGTGTTCGACGACAATTGGCAGCCGAAGATCCACGACAAGAATCCCGGCTATGCGCATTGGATGATGACCTGAGCGCGTGGCGGCGCGCTTCATGAGCGCGAGCGGCGATGCCCGGCGCATGACCACCGCGGAAGCGGTGGTCGAGATGCTGATCGCGAACGGCGTCGACAAGGTTTTCGCTCTGCCCGGCGTGCAGAATGATGTGCTCTTCGGCGCCTTTCACGATGCGCAGGATCGGCTCAAGGTCATTCATACGCGGCACGAGCAGGGCGCTGCCTACATGGCGCTGGGCGCAGCGATGGCGACCGGCAAGCCGCAGGCCTATGCGGTGGTGCCGGGCCCGGGTTTCCTCAATTCGACCGGCGCGCTCTGTACGGCTTACGCCTGCAATGCGCCGGTGCTCGCGCTGACAGGCCAGATTCCGTTGGCGTTGATCGGCCGCAATCTCGGCCTCCTCCACGAGCTGCCGGATCAGCTCGGCGTCGCGGCACGGCTTGCGAAATGGGCCGAGCGCATCCGCGCGCCGCATGAGGCGCCGCTGATGGTCGATGAGGCGTTTCGGCAGATGATCTCGGGCCGGCCGCGCCCCGTTGCGCTCGAATGTCCGCTCGATGTCTGGCCGAAGGAGGCGATGCTCTCCTTGCCGCGGCCGGCGGAGGCAATCCACGTACCGATCGACCCGGATGCGATCGAGGCCGCGGCAAAGCTCTTGGGAGGCGCGGAGCGGCCGCTCATCATCATCGGCGGCGGCGCGATGGGGGCGGGCGCTGAGCTAACAGAAATTGCCGAGATGGTGCAGGCTCCGGTCGGCCATCACCGCTCCGGCATCGGCGCAATGGATACGCGGCACAAGCTGAGCGTGCCGGTCATTCCGGCGATGCGGCTCTGGGCCGATGCCGATATCGTGCTCGCGGTCGGCACGCGGCTGCAGCTGCAGCAAATGAATTGGGGCCTCGATGCCGGGCTCAAGATTATCCGCATCGACGCCGATCCCGAAGAGATCGCTCGCTTCCGTCGGCCTGAGATCGGCATCGTCGGCGATGCCGCATCGGTGCTGCGCGCGCTCATTGATGCGCTGCCGCGGCACAATAAGCGCCGGCCATCGCGCCATGACGAAATCGCAAGCTTGAAAGCCGCCTGCCTTGCCGAGGCCACGGAGAGGTTCGCACCGCAAGCGGCTTACATCGCCGCGCTGCGTGACGAGCTGCCCGAGGGCGGCATCTTCGTCGATGAGGTGACGCAGATCGGCCATGTCATACGCCTCTTCTGGCAGACAGCGACGCCGCGCACCTTCCTGACACCCGCTTATCAGGGCACGCTCGGCTGGGGCGTTGCGACCGCCCTCGGCGCCAAGGCGGCGCGGCCTGATGTGCCGGTCGTTTGCATCGCCGGCGATGGCGGCTTCATGTTCAATGTGCAAGAGCTCGCCTCGGCCGCGCAGCATCGGCTCGGCGTCGTCTTCGTCGTCTTCAACGACAATGCCTTCGGCAATGTCCGCCGCAGCCAGATCGAGGATTACGGCAATCGCGTCATCGCCAGCGACCTGCGCAACCCGGACTTCATGAAGCTGGCCGACAGCTTCGGCATTACGGGAATGCGCGCGGCGAGTCCGGAGGCGCTCCGCCCCGCGCTGCGCCAGGCGATCGCCGCGAACGAGCCCGCGCTCATCGAATGTCCGGTCGGCCCGATGCCGAACCCGTTCCGGGTGCTGCGCTTCACCCAGCCGGTGCGGCCGAAGCGCGCCTAGCTAGCGTAGCTCGCTGGCGAGTTGCCAAAGATAGTCTACGCCGAGGCCGGAAATCATAATTGCAAGAAAGTAGAGGCAACCAAGATAGAAGCGCCGCCTGTGACGCTTGGTTTTGGATGAAACATTGGAGGAAAAACATAACTTCGACCAATTCTCGGTCGACAAATGAAATGCTACGTAAGCAAGAACTCTGTCGAACCAATCTTTCGGCCACTCCCGCTCTCGCTCAAACGAGTCGATCATCGCGTAGGATTGATACCATACGTAAACAAACCAGATAGCCAGCGAGAACGCCCATATCATCGTGATCAGACCGATCAGGTCTCGCAACGAATCTCGGGCGAGCCGATTCATAGCGAACTTCTTTGTGTCTATCCCCTTGGCGGCAGCTTTACCCAGGCGCTGCCTTGATCCGATGACGCGATGATCGCCTGCATCACCGCGACATTGTGGAGCGCTTCGGCCGGGCGCACCGGAAATTTCGTGTGGTTGGCGCAGCTCTCGGCGAAGGCGCGCAGCTCCTGCTGCACCGTGTCGTCGATCTCGTAGCGCTGGCGCACGACCGGCTCTTTCGGATCGACCGGCGTGATGGTGAGCTCCTTGAAATTGTCGCGCGCTTCGAGATTGGCGCGCGTGCCGAAGAGCTTCAGCGTCGCATTCATGCCCGACGCGAAGACGCAGCCGAGGGTGCCGGTGGTGCCGCTTTCGAGCTCGAAGAGCGTCGCACTCGTATCGTCGAGCTCGACCGTCACGGCCTGGCGCTTGCAGATGGAGGAGAGCCGCGCGATCGGACCCAGGATCCAGGTCAGCGTGTCGACGACATGGAGCGCCATCGGCGCGATGCCGCCGCCCGGGCATTCCTCGCGCTTGGCGCGCCACATGCCCGGCACATAATTCATGCCGCCCGCGCTCGAGTAATTCGCCTCGACGTGAAGGATCTTGCCGCACGCTCCGCTCTCGACCATCTCCTTCATCGTGCGCGCGACTTTGGAATAACGGCGATTGTGGCCGATGCCGAGCGCGACATGCGCTTCCTCGGCGGCTTTCACGGCTTGCGAACCAGTCTCGACGGTGAGCGCCAGCGGCTTTTCGACGAAGACATTCTTCTTTGCTTTCGCCGCGGCGATGATCTGCCGCCAATGGGTCGAGTGCGGCGTCGCCAAGAGCACGGCATCGACACTCGGATCGTCGAGCGCCGCCTCATAGCTTGCGAACACCTTGCCGCCGAAGGCTTTCTGAAAAGCCGAGGTCTCTCTCTCGGTCAGCGCGTAGCAGCCGGCGATCTCGATGATGTCTTTGAGCGCGAGCGAGTTCCTGGCGAGCTCGGTGCCCCACCAGCCTGTGCCGATATAGGCGAATCTTAACATCCTAAATCCTCCCCGCTGGCGCCGTTGCGATGCCCATCTTGGCGCCGCTAGATGATAGGTGGCGGGCTGCGAAAGCGTCAATCGAGCCGGGAGCGGCCTTGTCTCGACCGAAGCCGGCTCGATAGAATGGCGTGGGGAGAAGAGGGCATGCCCGTCGCAAAAGTCGTCGATGTCGCCTTTGGCCGGTTGCAATCGCCCGCTCTCCATTTGGCCTAGGAGTTTCTCGCCGATCCTCCCTTGGATTGCTTCATCGCTCCGCTCCTCGCAAGGGCGGCGATTTAACCATCCCGTCTCGCCCAGTTGCGCCGGCGCCGTGTATACTCTAAGAATACAACACACGGAGGAACCAGGTCGGGCATGGCGCAGATCATCAGCGTAGAACCGAGATCGGCCGGGCGAAGGCGCGGCGGCGACAAGCCGCAGCGCGAGCGTCGCACCGGCGGTCAAATCGTTTACGACGCACTGCGCTATGCGATCATCTCGCTGTCGATCGAGCCCGGCTCGGTGCTCGAAGAGGCGGCGCTCTGCCGCCAATAC
>CAYMNX010000619.1:0-1681 GCA_964391905.1 uncultured Rhizobiaceae bacterium | reverse complement strand
GCTCGGCGCACCCCAAGTGAGATGGTCCGGCTTGCCGTCGGCGACGCCCTGATCGCCTTCGATGAGGCTCGTCGAGCCCAAGGTCGAGGAGAAGCTGTTCGGCGCATTGGCGCCTGCCTGGCTGGCCGTTCCAATGCCTTGATTCAAGAAAAAATTATCACGCGCCTGGCGCGTAGCCAGATCGGTGCCGCCGACGTCGAGCACCGAAGCGATCAGCGCATGCACATTCACCTGCGAGCCGCCGCCGAAGATGATGCCGTTGGGGTTGATGACATAGACCGAGCCGCGCGCCTTGATCGAGCCGAGGATCTGGCTCGGCGCTCCCGTCGCGCTGATGCGGTTCAGCGCGATCCAGGTCGAATCGTCCTGATTGAACTGGAGATTTGTTTTGGCCCCGACGTTGAAGGTCTGCCAATTGAGGATGGCCTTCGGCTGCGTCTGCTGAATATCGACTTCAACGCCGCCATTGGTCGTTGATTGCTGGGTCGGTGGCTGAGCGCCTTGCCACAAGGTTGGATCGTTGGGAATGTTCGGATCAGGCATCAAGCCGCCAGGGCCGAGCCCGTCCGGAACGGTAGGCTGCATATTGGTCGCGGCGACGGCCAGGTTGCGCGCCGCTGCCTGCGCCACGCGCATCGACTGGACGAGCTGCGCTGCGGTAGCGAGCGATTGACGCGATTGCTGCGCCACGGTGGCGGCCTGCCGCGCGGCCGCTTGGGCCTGGTTCATCGCGGCGACAACCGCCGCCATCGTACCCGGGCGCATGATATTATCGGCGGCTTGCGCCGTCGTTCCGATCGCGAGCAAGGCGACGGCGCTGACGCTTGCGCGAAGAAGGCGCCAGGTTTGGCGGCGCTGCGCATCAATCGGCCATGCTGTTGGGCGAATTGGCATCGAACCCACCTTCTATATCGGAACTTCGCTCATCACCCGGTGCTCCCCGCGACTAAGCCACCGGCGCGCCCGTTGTGCCATTCGCCTGGTCTGCGCGGAGTTTCGCGATATCCGCCTCGGCCGCAGGCACAAACGCCGCCCGCAAATAGCGGAGGAACTCCTGCACCAGGCTATCCCAGACGTTGACCTGCACCCGGAGGTTGTCGCGAGTGACGCCGCCCAAGACGGCGAAATCCATCTCGAGGACGAGAAGGTTCTCCCCGGAATAGAGGCGGCCAAAGCGCTTGCTTCTGTTCCACTGATTGAGAAGGTCGGGCGGCACCGAGCCTTGCGCCTGCAGGACGGCGGTAAAGCTTGCATCGGCATGCCGGGTTTCCTCACCAGCGACCCGATTCCCGAACCGCACCACGAAGGGAAGGCCGTTCGTCGCCGAGCGCAGCTGGATGGCGCCCGACGGATCGGTCGCGCTCTCGACACGATATCCCGCTGATTGCAGGACCTCCTGCATCGTCTGGGGCGTGAGCGAGAGAATATTTGTCTCAACCATACGGTCTCCTCGTATCCAACCTTTTTTCGTCTCCGCGAACCTATTTCGCGTCCGATTTCGGCAATATCTTCGTGAGCGCCAGCTCGTTGATGGCCGGCGGATTATCTTGCAGCAGCTTTGCGAGATAGGCGCGACGCTCGGTGATGGCGCGCTCGCGGCGCATCTGATCGGCAAGCTGCCCCCTCACTTCGCTCAGGGGCCGCGTATAGGCCGCTTTGGTGTCGATGAGCTTGACGATAT
>CAYMNX010000618.1:0-3821 GCA_964391905.1 uncultured Rhizobiaceae bacterium | reverse complement strand
TCGGGCTCTTTCTCCACGGCTCGACGGTTGCGATCAACACGATCCTCGAGCGGAAGGGCGCCAAGACCGCGCTCATCACCACCAAGGGCTTCCGCGATGTGTACGAGATTGGGCGCATCAATCGGCCCGATTCCTATAATCTTTTTTTCCAGAAGCACGAGCCGCTGGTCGAGCGCGCTCTGCGCTTCGAGGTGAATGAGCGCGTGCTCCCCGATGGCGAGGTCGAGAAGCCGCTCGACGACAAGGAAGTCGAGGCGCTTGGCGATAAGCTCGCTGGCCTCGGCATCGAGGCCGTCGCGATCCTCTTCCTCCATTGCTACCGCAATTCCGATCACGAAGCGCGCGCCAAGGAAATTCTCCTGAAGCGCCACCCTCAATTCTTCGTCTCGGCGAGCCACGAGCTGTCGCAGGAGTATCGCGAGTTCGAGCGGTGCTCGACCGTCGTGGCCAATGCCTTCATCGGGCCGATCGTCGATCGCTATGTCGGCGAGATCGACGATCATCTGCGCCAATCGGGCTTCAAGGGGTCGTTCCTTATCGTGCAGTCGACCGGCGGCCTCTACGAGGCCTCTCAGGCGCGGCAATACTGCATCCGCATGCTGGAATCGGGGCCGGCCGCGGGCGTCATCGGCACGCGCATGCTGTGCCAGACCCTGGGCCTCAAGAATGCGATCGCCTTCGATATGGGCGGGACCACCGCGAAAGCCGGCGTCATTCACGAGGGCGAGCCGTTGACGACGGGCTCGGCGCTGCTGGGCGGCTATGAGAAGGCGCTGCCGGTGCAGATCGCGATGATGGATATCTTCGAGGTCGGCACGGGCGGCGGCTCGATCGCGCGCGTCGAGGAAGGCATGCTGCGTGTCGGCCCGCAAAGCGCGGGCGCCGCGCCCGGTCCCGCCTGCTACGGCTTGGGCGGAACTCAGCCGACCGTCACCGACGCCAATCTCGCCCTCGGCCGTCTCGGCGCCGATCGTTTCTTAGGCGGTGAAATGGCGCTCGATGTCGACGCGGCCAAGCGTGCGCTCAAGACCCATGTCGGCGATCCGCTCGGCATGGATGCGACCGCGGCGGCGGACGGCATTCTGCGCATCGCCGTGACGGCGATGTCCTATGCGGTCAAGGGCGTGACAACCGAGCGCGGTCTCGATGTCGGCGATTACGTGCTCGTCGCTTATGGCGGCGCGGGGCCGCTCCATGCCGTCGAAGTCGCACGCGAGCTCGGCATGCGCCACGTCATCATCCCGACCGCTCCGGGCGTGTTCTCGGCCTATGGCATGCTGTTCTCCGATCTGCGCTACGATTTCGTGCGCACCTGGTTCACGCGGCTCGACGATGCTTCCTTCGAGGAGATCGAGGCGGTCTACCGCGAGCTCGAGGATGACGGGCGCAAGAGCATCGCCTCGACCACGGTGCGGCCGGAGGAGATCGCGATCAAGCGCGCCGTCGATATGCGCTATGTCGGCCAGGAGCATGCAGTGACCGTCGATCTGCCGCTGGAGGTCTTCGAGAAAAAGGACCGCGCCGCGATCAAGAAGCATTTCGACGCGCAACACGAGCAGCGCTATGGCACCTGCGCACCGGAAGAGCGGGCCGAGATTGTGAGCCTCCGGACGGCCGTCACCGGCGTCATGCGCAAGCCGCCGCAGGAGAAGATCGCGGCCGGCGGGCCCGAGCCGCCACGCGCCGCCTTCACCGGCAAGCGCCCGGTTCATTACGAGGGCGTCGGCTTCACCGACACGCCGACCTATGCGCGCAGCGCGCTTGTCGCGGGCAACAAGATCACGGGCCCGGCGCTCATCGAGGAGCATGCCTCGACCACCGTACTGGCGCCGGGCGATCAATTGACGGTCAACGCCTATGGCCATCTTGAAATCGCCGTGGCGGGAAGGAAGTAAGGATCATGGCAACGAGCAATCGCAAGGCCGACCCGGTCGTCACCGAGATCATCCGCAACGGCGTCATCGCCGTGACGGAGGAGATGAAGACCAATCTGATGCGGACGGCCTATAACACGATCATCTACGAGGCTTTGGACTTCACCACCGGCCTTTTCACCGCGAAGGGCGAGACCATCTCGATCGGCATCGGCCTGCCGATGTTCATCCGCGGCATGTCGGAGACGGTGAAGTCCAAGATCCGCCATTTCGGCTACGAGAATATGGAGCCGGGCGACATCTACATCACCAATGACAGCTACACGACCGGCAGCCATTTGAACCACGTCACGCTCACCATGCCGATCTTCCATGGCGGCGAGCTTGCGGCGTTCTCCTGCTGCATGGCGCATTGGATCGATATCGGCGGCGTGCTGGGCGGCGTTACCACCGACATCTATTCGGAAGGGCTGCAGATCCCGTTCTTGAAGCTCCACAGAGCCGGCGTCGTCAATCAAGATCTCGTCGATTTCATCCGCATGAATGTGCGCATTCCGACCCGCGCTCTGGGCGATCTGCGCGCGCAGGTGACGGCGGTGAAGACCGGCGAGCGGCGCTTCTCGCAGCTGATGGATCGCTATGGCCGCGAGCCGGTCTTGGCGGCGATCGATGCGGTCATGGATCATTCCGAGACCGCGGCGCGCGCCCGCACCAAGACGATCCCGGACGGCGTCTATTACGGCGAATCCTATATGGATGATGACGGGATCTCGATCGGCAAGCGCATTCCGATCCGGGTCAAGATCACGGTCGAGGGCGAAGAGATGACGGTCGATCTGACCGACGTCTCGAACCAGGTGCAGGGCTTCTACAACTCCGGCATCACCACCGGCCATGCCTGCGCGCAGGTCGCCTACAAATGCCTCACCTCGCCAACCGACTATCCCATCAATGATGGCTCGTTCAGGAGCCTCAAGACCATCGTGCCGCCCGGCAAGGTGGTAAGCGCGGTGCGGCCGGCGCCGATGCGCTGGTGGATGACCTTCCCGATGACGATCGTCGACACGGTGTTCAAGGCTTTGTCAAAAGCCATTCCCGATCGCGTCATTGCGGGTCATCATGCCGATCTGCTGGCGGCGGGCTTCCACGGCTTCAATCCCAAGACCAGGGAATTCTATTTCGGCAATTTCGGCCCGTTGGGCGGCGGCTGGGGCGCCAAAATGAACGAGGACGGCGTCTCGGCGACGGTCTGCATCAATGACGGCGACACGCATAACAGCGCCTGCGAGATGGCCGAGGTGAAGACGCCTTGCGTCGTCGAAAGCCTGCGGCTCGTGCCCGATTCAGGCGGCGCCGGGCGTCATCGCGGCGGGCTCGGTGTCGAGCGTATCGTGCGCGCGCGAGCACCCTTCGTGTTCTCGAGCCAGATCGAGCGCGCCCATTGCAAGCCCTGGGGCCTCGAAGGCGGCCTCGAAGCAAGCGGCAATTCCATTGCCTTGCGGGTCGACGGCAAATGGAAGACCGATTTCCCGAACGCCAAGATGGTGCTCGCCAATCTCAAAGAGGGCGATGCCTATATGGTGCAATCGGGCGGCGGCGGCGGTTACGGCGCGCCGTGGGAGCGGCCGATCGAACGCGTCGCCGAGGATGTGCGCCAAGGCTATGTCACGCCGGAAGCGGCGGAAAAGCTCTACGGCGTGGTGATCGATCCCGCGAGCTTCGTCGTCGATATCTCCGCGACCGAGAAGCGCCGGGCAGAGTTAAAGAAGGCGCCGGTCGCGGCTGAATAGAAACGGCGCGCTGGCTTCACCGCTGCATTAATTACCGCTGTGCGTCTCGAAGGACGCACGGCGCGGATGCAGCGATGTTTCTTTAATCTTTGAGCTTGATGCTGAGCGAGACCCCGGAGGCGCCGCAGCAGGGGCATTGCATCGCCACCAGGATTTG
>CAYMNX010000617.1:0-8160 GCA_964391905.1 uncultured Rhizobiaceae bacterium | reverse complement strand
AGCAGAACGCTCGCTACGATTAACAACACTAAAGCTGCCAACGATGCAAAATAGAATTTGCGTTTGGCATACTGACTTTTCAGTAGAAGTAGAAGGTCAGATACCTCCAAAGTTCTCCCTCCACTCTATAAGCTCGCCGCTTCGAGCGATTCACCCGTCAGTTAACGCCCTATTAGCTACTCCGCAACCTCAGCGGTCTCGGCAGCCTCGGCGGCGAGCGCCGCGGCGCGCGCATCCGCCTCCTGCTGGCGCTGCCACATCGCCGCATAGATGCCACCCTGGGCAATGAGCTGTGCGTGGCTGCCGCGCTCGACGATACGGCCATCTTCCATGACGAGGATCTCGTCGGCATGGATCACGGTCGAGAGACGATGCGCGATGATGAGCGTCGAGCGATCTTGCGAGACCTCGTCGAGGCTCGCCTGAATCTCGCGCTCCGTCTTGGTATCGAGCGCCGAGGTCGCTTCGTCGAACAACAGAATGCGCGGCTCCTTGAGGATGACGCGCGCGATCGCGACGCGCTGCTTCTCGCCGCCGGAGAGCTTCAAGCCGCGCTCGCCGACCGGGCTCTGATAGCCGTCGGGCAAGGTGCGGATGAAATCGTCGATGCGCGCATGGCGCGCCGCCTCCTCGACCTCGTCGGGCGCGGCGCCCGGCCGGCCATAAGCGATGTTGTAGAAGACCGAATCATTGAACAGCACCGTGTCCTGCGGCACGACGCCGATGGCGCGGCGGATGCTGTCCTGCGTCACATCGCGCAGATCCTGGCCGTCGATGCGGATCGCGCCGCCATTGACGTCGTAGAAGCGGAAGAGCAAACGCGCCAGCGTCGATTTGCCGGCGCCCGAATGCCCGACGATCGCCACCGACCCGCCGGGGGCGACGCGGAAGGAGACATCCTTCAGGATCGGCCGGCGCGGATCGTAAGAAAAGGAAACATGGTCGAAGACGATTTCGCCGCGCGTCACCTGGAGCGCCGGCGCGCCGGGCTTGTCCTTCACCTCGGGCTCGACCTTCAAGAGGCGGAACATCGATTCAAGATCGGTCAGCGACTGCTTGATGTTGCGATAGACCATGCCAAGCACGTTGAGCGGCATGTAGAGCTGCACGAGATAGGAATTGACCAAAACGAAATCGCCGACTGTCATGCGGCCGGCGACGACACCTTGCGCCGCCAAGATCATCACGCCGACCAGGCCGCAGGAGATGATCGTGCCCTGGCCGATATTGAGGAAGGAGAGCGTCTGCTGGCTCTTGACCGCGGCGAACTCGTAGGCCTGGAGCGCGCGATCGAAGCGCCGCGCCTCGTGTTCCTCGTTGGCGAAATATTTGACGGTCTCGTAATTGAGAAGGCTATCGATCGCCTTGGTATTGGCCTCGCTGTCGCGCTCGTTCATCTCACGGCGGAATTGAAGGCGCCAATCGGTGACGGCGAAGGTGAAGGCAACATAGGCGAGGATCGTCACAAGGGTGACGACGGCGAGGGTCCACTCGTAAAGGCCCCAGAGAATGGAGCAGACGAGCAGGATCTCGAACATGGTCGGGACGAAGCTGAAGAGAAAATAGTCGAGCAAGAACTCGGTGCCGCGGATGCCGCGCTCGACCGAGCGCGAGAGCCCGCCGGTCTGGCGCTCCAAATGAAAGCGCAGCGACAGCTGATGGAGATGGCGGAAGGTCGCGAGCGCCACCTGGCGCACCGCGCGCTGCCCGACCTTGGCGAAGACCGCATCGCGCAGCTCGGCAAAAGCTTGGGCCGCGACGCGCGCGACGCCATAACCGATGATGAACATGACCGGCACGGCAATGAGCAGCGCCTTGCCGGGCGACAGCGCATCGACCGCGTGCTTGTAGAGCATCGGCACGTAGACATTGATCGACTTCGCAAGGATGAGGAAGCCGATGGCGATAAGCACACGCAGCCGCAAATCCCAGGCGCCGCGCGGCCAGAGAAAGGGCAGAAGCTTGCCGACCGCGACGAGCTCTTGGCGAAATCCGACCTCGCTATCGCGATCGATGCGCCGCCGCTGACCGCCGCGGTCTCTGCTCATGCTCAAGCCGTTTTCTCCCCACGCGGCAGCCTGGTCGCCATCGCCACCACCGCCAGCATGATAAACGCGCCGACATAATAAGGCGCGTTGCGTCCCCCCGCAGTGTACACGATGCCGGCGAGCCAAGGCCCGAGGATGCGGGCGAGACTCTGCGCCGATTGATTGACGCCCAGGATGCCGCCGCGCTCATCGGCGCCAGCCTCGCGCGAGACGAGACTCGTGACCGACGGGTTGAGGATGCCGAGCCCCAGCGACAAGAGCGCCATCACGATCAGGACGGCGGTGAGGGTGAGGCTCAGAGGCAGGGTGAGAAGGCCCAACGCCAGGAGCATGGCACCATAAGTCGCAAGCCGCCCTTCGCCGAAACGATGCGAGAGCTTGCCGATGAGTCCGCCTTGCACCGCAGCGAGGACAAGGCCGACATAGAAGAAGATCCAGCCGACTTGCATCGGGCCCCAGCCGAAAACGCTCACCGCCCAAAGCGCAAAAGTGCTCTCGAGCCCGGCAAAGGCCGTTGTCGTCAGAAAGAAGAGGGCAATCAGATCGCGCAAGGTCGGTCGCTTCAGTACCTCCTTGGCGAGATCGATGCGACCCGGCCGATTGGCCAGGCCCTTCAACGCCGGCGCAAGACTCTCTTTTAAGAGAATCGCGGCGAGGAGCAGCGCGAGCGCCGAGAGGCTCGCCGCGGCAAAAGCGGGGCGCGAAAGCGCCGCGTTGTTCGGATCGCCGCCCGCGAGAAGACCGCCCAAAGCCGGCCCCAAGGTAAAGCCAAGGCCGAAGGCCGCGCCGATCATGCCCATGCCCTTGGCCCGGTTCTCGGGCGTCGTCACATCGGTGATGTAGGCTTGCGCCGCGGCGATGTTGCCGGCACCCGCGCCGGCGAGCAGCCGCGCCGCGAACAGCATCCAGAGCGCATCGGCAAAGCCGAGCCAAAGATAAGAGACAACCGAGAAGCAAAGGCTCGAGAGAAGGATGGGCCGGCGCCCGAATTTGTCGGAAAGGCGCCCCAAAATCGGCGAGGAAAAGAACTGCGCCAACGAGTAGCAGGACATCAGGGTCGTCACTTCCAAGGGCGTCGCATGGAAATGCAGCGCGTAATAGGGAAGCAGCGGAATGACGACTCCGAAGCCGACCAGATCGATGAAGACGATGAGAAAGAGAATGGCCATGGGAGGCCTTAAATAGCGCGGATCGGCGCGCCGAAACAGGGGCCGCTATTGCCATCGCCGGATTTCGCGCGCGGTGCTGCGCCGCAACGATGCTAGGCCGCGACGCGCCGCTTCTGGATGAGCCGCAGCACCTCGCCCGCCGCTAGCGGAATATTGGTGCCGGGGCCGAAGATGGCGGCGACGCCCGCCTGCTCCAGAAATGCGTAATCCTGCGGCGGAATGACGCCCCCGACCACGACGAGAATTTCCGCCGCGCCCTCGGCCTCGAGCGCGGCGATGAGTGCCGGCACCAGCGTCTTGTGGCCCGCGGCCTGGCTCGAAACGCCGATCACATGAACGTCGTTCTCGACCGCCTGGCGCGCCGCCTCCTCGGGCGTTTGAAAGAGCGGACCGATATCGACATCGAAGCCGAGATCGGCAAAGGCGGTGGCGATGACCTTGGCGCCGCGATCATGCCCGTCCTGGCCAAGCTTCACGACCAGCATGCGCGGGCGACGCCCTTCCTCATGCGCGAAAGCCTCGACTTCGCGCTGGATCCTGGCGTAGGCCTCATCGCCCGCATATTGCCCGCCATAGACGCCCGAGACCGCGCGTGTCGTCGCTTGATAGCGGGTGAAGACCGATTCAAGCGCGTCCGAAACCTCGCCGACCGTCGCCCGCGCGCGCATCGCCGCGACCGCGCGCTCGAGGAGATTGCCGGCGCCGCTCTTCGCGGTCGCGATCAGCGCATCGAGCGCCGCTTTGACTGTCGCCGGGTCGCGCTGGGCGCGAACGTCTTTGAGGCGCGCTATTTGCTGCTCGCGCACGGCGCTGTTGTCGATATCGCGGATCTCGACATGGGCATCGGCCGGCGCCTCGTATTTGTTGACGCCGACGATCACCTCCTCGCCGCGATCGATCCGCGCCTGGCGCCGTGCCGCCGCCTCCTCGATCTTCAATTTCGGCAAGCCGCTTTCGGCCGCCCTGGTCATGCCGCCGAGCGCCTCGATCTCGGCGATGAGCGCGCCCGCCGCTTCGGCGACGGAATGCGTCAGGCTCTCGATGTAGTAGCTTCCGCCGAGCGGGTCCACCACGTGAGGAATGCCCGATTCCTCGGCGATGATGAGCTGCGTGTTGCGCGCGATCCGCGCCGAGAAGGGCGTCGGCAAGGCCAAAGCCTCGTCGAAGGAATTCGTATGAAGCGAATTGGTGCCGCCAAGGACACCCGCCAGCGCCTCGATCGTGGTGCGGATGATGTTGTTGTAGGGGTCCTGCTCGGTGAGGGAGACGCCCGAGGTCTGGCAATGCATCCTGAGCGCGAGCGAGGCCGGATTCCGCGGCGCGAAGGGCTTCAGAAGCCGCGCCCAGAGCAGGCGAGCCGCACGCAGCTTCGCGATCTCCATAAAGAAATTCATGCCGATGCAGAAGAAGAAGGAGAGCCGCGGCGCGAAATCGTCGATCTTCAGACCCTTGCCCAAGGCCGCGCGTACATAGTCGAGACCGTCGGCGAGGGTGAAGGCGAGTTCCTGCACGCAGGTCGCGCCCGCCTCTTGCATGTGATAGCCGGAGATCGAGATCGAATTGAAGCGCGGCATCCTCTGGGCCGTGTATTCGATGATATCGGCGACGATCCGCATCGACGGTCCGGGCGGATAGATATAGGTGTTGCGGACCATGAACTCTTTGAGGATGTCGTTTTGAATCGTGCCGGAGAGTTGCTCGGCCGCAACGCCCTGCTCCTCGCCGGCGACGATGAAGGCCGCGAGCACCGGCAGCACCGCGCCGTTCATGGTCATCGACACGCTCATTTTATCGAGCGGAATTCCGGCGAAGAGGATCTTCATATCCTCGACGCTGTCGATCGCGACCCCGGCCTTGCCGACATCGCCGACGACTCGCGGATGATCGCTGTCATAGCCGCGATGGGTGGCAAGATCGAAAGCGACCGAGAGACCCATCTGGCCCTGGCGCAGATTCTCGCGGAAGAAGGCGTTCGACTCCTCGGCCGTCGAGAAGCCCGCATATTGGCGCAAGGTCCAAGGCCGGTTCGCATACATGGTGGCGCGCACGCCGCGGGTGAAGGGCGGAAAGCCCGGCATCGTGCCCAAGCTCTCGAGCCGCTCCAAATCCTCGGCGGTGTAGAGCGGCTTGACGCGAATGCCTTCGAGCGTCTCCCATTGGAGCGCCTCGATCCCCTTGCCGCCCAATTCCTTTTCGGCGAGCGCCCGCCAGTCTTGGAGGCTCTTCTCCGGGAAGTCTGCCATGCGCCGATTATAGCGCAGCGGAAGCGGCGAGGTCAGCGGCCCCGCAAGGCGTGGCGCGCGACCAAGGCCGCGGTCAAAAGGCAAAGCGCGCCGGCCTGATGCGCCACCGCCAAAGGCAACCACACCACCGTCAGCAGGGTCGAGATACCGAGCGCCACCTGCACGCAGGCAAAAAAGAACACCGCATGGAGCGACCAGCGGATCGCCGGCGCGAGGCGCGCCCCTAGAGAGGCGAGCCAGAGGAGCGCGATCGCCAGCCAAGTCGTCTCCGCGAGCACGCGGTGATCGAATTGCACGCTCGTCAGATTCTCGAACCAATTGAGATACCACGGCGAGAGATGCCAGTAATCGGGCGGAACGAGGCGCCCTTCCATCAGCGGAAAGGTGTTGTCGAGATAGCCTGCGCGCGTGCCGGCGACGAAAGCGCCCGCGACCAGGGTGACGAAGACGAGAAGGAGGACGAAGCTCGCCGCATGACGCAGCATTTTCTTATCCCTCTCGCCCCGCTCGGCGGGGGCGAGGGAAGAAATAATGCGAGGCGCATTGAGCAGATCGAGCGCAACCCACAGCATCGCGAGATAAATGATCACCGCCATGGCGAGATGGGCCGCGAGCCGATATTGGCTCACCTCGATGCGATGGGCGAGACCGCTCTCGACCATATACCACCCGAGTGCGCCTTGGAGCCCGCCCAGGACGAAGAGGCCGGCGAGCTTCGGCGCGAGGGCGCGCGAAATCCGTCCGCGCAGCAGGAAATAGAGGAACGGCACGGCAAAGACGACGCCGATGAGCCGGCCCCAGAGACGGTGAATGTATTCCCAGAAATAGATCGACTTGAACTCGGCGAGCGTCATATCGCTATGGATCGCGCGATATTGCGGGATCGCCTGATAGCGTGCGAAGGCGTCGTTCCATTGCGCCGCGCTCAAGGGCGGCAGCACGCCCTCGATCGGCTGCCATTCGGTAATCGAGAGGCCCGATTCCGTCAGCCGCGTGATGCCGCCGATCACCACCATGAGAAAGATCATGGCGCAGCAGCAGAGGAGCCACCCCGCGATTGCGCGATCGGAAGCGGCGGCGCGCGACGGCTGGGCGATGGCGACCATCTAGGCTCGCATGAAGCGCGCGCGGGCGCTGCGCTCGACCGCGGCCGCCACCAGCCGATCGATGCCGAGACGGTGGCGCAAAAGCTCGAGGAGTCGCAAGGTCTCCTGGCTGATATCGCCGCTCGCCGCCGCGACGTCGCAAGCGATGGCATAAGCGGTCTCGCGCTGCTTCGCCGGGATCGCCGCCTTCACCGTCTTCAGCGCCTCTTCGAGACCGGCATCGCGGCCGAGCATCATCGCGCAGGCCTTCAAATCCTGCGTAAGCCGTTTCTTGTCGTAATCGGCGAAGATCGGCAAGTGATTGACGATATCGCCAATAATTCGCAGCTCGGCATCGGCCATATTGCTATCGGCGGCGGAAACCATGACCATGATATAGATAAGTGCGGCTTGCGAGTCGATCACGGGGGGCCCTTTCCTGTCGCGGAGCGCAAGAGTGCCACTATTCTCACGGCCACTGTCAAGCCGCGCCGCTCTCCGCTAAGATCATCTCGTTGTGACAAGAAAATTAGCGATGCTTACCTTCCTCGCGACGCTCGCCGGCTGTACCACCTACTATTCAGCCGCGGCGATGCGCGAATCTGATTCGCGCGCGCAAGCGGCTTATGCCGATTGCGACGCGCAGCTGCGCACCGGCCGGCTCAAGAGCCACCGCCAAGCCGTCGACTGTGCGAAGCCCAAAGTGCTCGCGGCGTACGAAGAAAACGCCTATCCGTTCATGGATCTGGTCAATCTCGACCTGGCGGCGCGCGCCTCCGGCGCCGACCGCATCGATAATGGCTTTGCGACCGAGGCCGATGTCGACCATGATCTCGCCGAGCTCGGCCGCCGCATCGCGGCGGAGCGGCAGCGCCGCATCGAGCAAACCAATGCGCGCGGCGGCGCCGCGTCGATATCGCCGCCCGACCGGCTGCTCGCGGGCCTCGACGCGCTGACCGGCCGCGCCCTGCCGAAGAGTGGGCCCAATTGCTTCGAAGTCGGTAGCTTCCGCCACTGCGACTAGCCATCGCGCCGGTAGCAGAGTCACTTCTTCGCCAGGAATTCGGCGGTGCGCGCGATCGCGTCTTTGAGGCCGATGCGCTCGACCGCAACGCCCGGCGGAAACGCGCCCAAGAGTCGCGACGGCATCATGCGGTCGAGCAGCACGAAGACGCCGGCGTCGTCGCCGCGCCGCACCAGCCGGCCGAAAGCCTGACGCAGCTTGAGCCGCGTCAAGGCATCGTCATAATCCGTGCCGCCGAAGCGGCCGCGCCGCGCCTTGTGCAGAATGTCGGGCCGCGGCCAGGGCACGCGATCGAAGACGATGAGGCGCAGCGAGCGACCGGGCACGTCGATCCCGTCGCGCAGCGCATCCGTGCCGAGGAGACACGCATCCTCCTCGGCGCGGAAGATATCGACCAAGGTCGCCGTATCCATCGCGTCGACATGCTGTGCCAAAAGCGTCAACCCCGCCTCGGCCAAGGGCGCGGCAATGCGCTCGCGCACGGCTTTGAGACGCGAGATCGCGGTGAAGAGGCCGAGCCCGCCGCCACCCGCGGCTTCGAAGAGCGCGCGATAGGCCGCGGCGACCTGCGCCGGATCGTCGCGGCGAATA
>CAYMNX010000616.1:0-4411 GCA_964391905.1 uncultured Rhizobiaceae bacterium | reverse complement strand
GCGAATCTGCGAATAATCGGCAACCCAGGCATCCCAATCGATGTGCGGACTGGATGGAAGCGTTGCCTTCGCCAGCTCGGCGACAATTTTCGGCTCGGAGAGCAAATGGGGGCTCGCCGGCTCGGTCTGGCCGCGCGAGCCGTGAATGCAGGCGGTGCTGTCCTCCATGCTCACGGCTTGAGGACCGGTCGCTTGCCGATCGATCTCGATCCGGCCCAAACACGGCAAGACGTAAGAGACCTCGCCATGGATCACATGGCTGTGGTTGAACTTGGTTGCGATGTAGACGGTGAGGCGCAGGCGCCGCCAGGCTTGCTCGACCGCCTCGCGCTCGGGCACGGCGCGCACGAAATTGCCGCCGAGGCTGACAAAGGCTTTCACCTCGCCCTTGATCACGCCCTCGCAGGTATCGACCGTCGCGCGGCCTTCCCAGCGCGGCGGCTCGAAGCCGTATTGCTCGGCCAGGCGATCGAGCGGCACGAGGGCGGGCTTCTCGGTGATGCCGACCGTGCGCTGGCCTTGCACATTCGAATGGCCGCGGACGGGACAGATGCCAGCGCCAGCCTTGCCGATATTGCCGCGCAGCAGCAGCAAGTTGATCAGCATCTGCACGTTCTGCACGCCCTTCTTGTGCTGCGTCAGGCCCATGCCATAGATGCCGATCACCGCCTTGCAGTCGGCATAAACCGCGGCCGCCGCCTCCATCGCGCCGCGCGTCAGGCCCGAGCGCCGCTCCAGCATTCGCCAATCGGCGTCGCGCGCGGCTGCGGCGAATTCCTCGAAGCCATGGGTGTGCTCGGCGATGAACAGGTGGTCGAGAATTGGCGCCCCGCCCTTTGCCTTTGCCGCATCATCGGCGGCGATCAGCGCCTTGCACATGCCGAGGAGCGCGGCGGTATCGCCGCCGGTCCTTACTTGGTGGTATTGCGAGCTGACGCGGACCGAGGTGCCGGTCAGCATCTCGGCCGGGTTCTGCGGATTGGTGAAGCGCTCGAGGCCGCGCTCGCGCAGCGGATTAAAGGTGACGATCGGCACGCCGCGCCGGCTCGCGCTTTCGAGCTCGTGCAGCATGCGCGGGCTCGAGGTGCCGACATTCTGGCCGAAGAAGAAGATGCCATCGGTTTTGGTGAAATCGTCCAAAATCACGGTGCCGACCGGCACGCCGATGACCTCGGGGAGCGCCACCGAGGTGCTTTCATGGCACATATTCGATGAATCGGGCAGGTTGTTGCTGCCGTAGATGCGCGCGAAAAGCTGATACATATAGGCGGTCTCGAGCGAGGCGCGGCCCGAGGTGTAGAAGACAGCCTCGCGCGGATCGAGCGCCTTCAGCTCCTTGCCGATCTCGGCAATGGCGCTCTCCCAGCTAACGGCAAGGTAGCGATCGCTTGCCGGGTCCCAGCGCATCGGATGCGTCAGCCGCCCGAGCTCCTCGAGATCGTGATCGTGCCAGCCTTCGAGCTCGACGACGCGGTGCTTCTCGAAGAATTCCGGCGTCGCGCGGCGGCCGGTGATCTCCCATGCTGTTGCCTTGGCGCCATTCTCGCAGAACTCGAAGGGGCGCGGGCTCGCCGGCTTGGCCCAGGCGCAGCTGACGCAAGCAAAGCCGTCGGGCTTGTTCTGCTTCGTCATGACGAGGCTGCCGCTGATCGGCACCTGCTCGCGCCAGAGATTCTTGATCAGCGATCGCACCGAGCCCCAGCCGCCGGCCGGCCCCTTGTAAGGCTCGAAGGTCTTTTGCCGCTTCAGCGCCATTGCCCGTCTCCGACCAGGACTTAGAGTGTGCGACATCAACGGGAGCAGCGCCGGAGAGTTCCGCTTTTTGCGCGCGGCGGCGCAGATCCGTTGCGGAACTGTTCAGCGCGGTCATCGTTACACCTTGGCGGCGCTTCGCCCGCGACGATCGACACGCACGTCCATGGTCGAGCTGAGCGATAAAGTCAGGGATGCCTTGAATGAGGTGCGCATTCTCATTCTCGGCGCACAAATCTTTCTCGGCTTCCAGTTTCACGCGGTGTTCCAGCCGCGCTTTGCGGAACTGCCGCCCGCATCGCGCTGGCTCGATAGCGCCGGCTACGGGCTGATGCTGCTCGCTGTCATCTTCCTGATTGCGCCGGCGCCCTTCCATCGCGTCGTCGAGTGCGGCGATGACTCGATCCGGCTGCACCGCTTCGCGACGACGATGGCGGCCATGGCGCTGTGGCCATTTGCGCTCTGCATCGGGATCGACGAATTCCTGGTTGCGAGCATGCTGATGGAGCAGCACCTCGCGGCGCTCCTCGGCACGCTGGTATCGCTGCTGGCCTTCCTCGCCTGGTATGCCATCGAGATGGCGCGAAAGAAATCACCGGCGGAGCGACGTCGGAGCGAGAAGGAGAAGGTCATGCGCACGCCCGTCAAAGAGAAGATCCAAACCATGGGGACGGAAATCCGCGTGATCCTGCCGGGCGCGCAGGCCGTGCTCGGCTTTCAATTCTCGGCTGTCCTGACCGAGGCCTTCGGCAAATTGCCGGAGGCGGCGAAGCTCCTGCACTTCGCCAGCCTGACCGCCATCGCCGCCGCCGTGGTGATCCTGATGGCGCCGGCCGCCTATCACCGCATCGCCGCGGGGGGCGAGGACGACCGCGATGTCGAGCTCTTCGGGGTCCGCGCCATGCTCGTCGCGATGATCGCTCTCGGCATCGGCATGAGCGGCGATTTCTATATCGTGCTCGGGATCGTCAGCGATTGGCGTCCGGCCGCCGCGCTCGGCGCGGTCGCGGCGCTTGCCATCCTCTTCGGCTTGTGGTTCGTCTATCCCTTCGCCGTCCGGCGACGCGATTCCTCGATCGCCTGACCGCTCAGTTGCGCTTGCGCGGGGCCGCCTTCTTCTTGGTCGCCGGCTCCTTGCTCTTTGGCGATTTCCGTTCCGGCCGGCCGACGCGGCCACCCGCGTTGTAGGAGGGCGGATCGCTTGCCGGAAAACTGTCCTCGATCTGCTCGTCGACCGTCGCCCCGGGCTCGTCCTTGTCTCGCTCCGGGCGCGCCGGCGTACCGATCCGCGCGAAGGGGGTGGTGGAAGTCGGATCGCTCGCCGGAAAAGTCCCGTCGAGCTCTTCGTCGATCAAGAGTTCCGGCACGTCCTTGCGCCTTGGCATGGGCTCATCTCCTCTCCCGGCCTATAGGAAGGAGATGGGGGCTCGGCTCCGGCTTTGCGATGTCTGCATGAAATAACAGTGGCGCCATGCTATCGTCGCGGCAACGGACGTTTGAAAACGCGATGGGAAGGAAGGCCGGGCGATGGCGGAAATCGACTTTGCTTTATGGGATGCGGTCGGCGGCTATTCCCCGCCAGGGGAGAACATGGCCGACGTCTATGACGAGCATATTCGGCTCGCGCAGGAGATCGAGGAAGCCGGCTGGCACTCCTATTTCGTGATCGAGCATCAGAATTCGCCGATCGGCCGCATCACCGCGCCGAGCGTCTATCTGACCGCGATCGCGCGCGCGACCTCGAAGCTGCGCATCGGCGCCATGATGTGGCAACTCCCTCTATACCACCCCATCCGCCTCGCCCAGGAAGTGGCGATGCTCGACCAGCTCTCGCGCGGCCGCGTCGAATTCGGCACCGGCATCGGCGTTCACGAGCATGAATTCATCCGCTGGGGCGTCGATTTCTATCAACGCGCCGCGATTTCGGGCGAGGTGCTGCAGATCGTGAAGATGGCCTGGACCCAGGACGAGGTCACCTTCAACGGCAAGTATTTCCATTTCGACGAGGCGCTGCCGCAGCCCAAGCCCTATCAGAAGCCTTACCCGCCGATCTGGGCCGCGGTTCATAGCGACGCCGCGATCGAATTCGCCGCGAAGAACAATTTTCACGTCTCGCAGAACCTCGACACCGACGAGGTCGTGGCGCGGAAGTTCGATCTTTATCGAAAAATCTGGCGCGAATGCAATCATCCCGGGCCAATGCCGCGCATCTTCCTGCAGCGCCAGGTCCATGTCGCCGAGACCGACGCGAAGGCGCATGAGGAAGCGCGCCAGTTTCTCGCCGCGCGCGAAGGCGGGGCGGTACCGGTCGGCGGCGGTCCCTTGGAGAAGACGCGAATCGGCTGGGGCACGCATGCGCGCGGCATGGGCCGCGACAGCGAGCGGCCCGACGACAAGGCGCGCGGCGAGACCATCGCCAACTCGGCACAGAGCTATGAATTCAGCATCGAGAACGGGCTCGCGATCATCGGCAGCCCCGACACGGTCATCCGCAAGCTCAAGGAAGGCAAGAAGCGCATCGGCTATGACATCTTCTGCACCAATCACGAGATCGGACGGATGCCGCAATCCCTGGTGCGCAACTCGATCCGGCTGATGAGCAAGGAGGTTTTGCCGGCGTTCAGGTAGGAAAGGCCTCGCGTTATTTAGCGAAGGCCCG
>CAYMNX010000615.1:0-2487 GCA_964391905.1 uncultured Rhizobiaceae bacterium | reverse complement strand
GAGAGAGACGATGCTTTATCACCTTGCCGGACTCCTCAATCGCGAGCAGCTTGCCGCTGCGCGGCGCGCGCTCGAACAGGCGACCTGGGCGGACGGGCGCACCACGGCCGGTTACGTTGCCGCGCGGGTGAAGAACAACCGCGAAGTTCCCATCGACCATCCCGTCGCGCGTCAGGTCGGCGAGATCATCTTCGCCGCGCTGCAGGCGAGCCCGCAATTCATCAATCTGGCGCGTCCGCTCAAGGTGACGCCGCCCATGATCAACCGCTACGAGATCGGCGAGACCTATGGCAACCACATCGACGGCGCTCTCTTGAAGGCCGCGGACACGACCATATCCCTGCGTGCGGACCTGGCCGCGACCGTGTTTCTCACCGCGCCCGAGGATTACGACGGCGGCGAGCTGACGATCGAGGACACCTATGGCGCGCATGCCGTCAAGCTGCCGGCGGGGGATATGATTCTCTATCCCGCCTCCAGCCTTCATCGTGTGACAGCGATTACCCGCGGCGTGCGCGTCGGCGCGTTCTTCTGGATTCAAAGCATGGTGCGCGACGACGCAAAGCGCGAGCTGCTCGCGACGATCGATCGCGCCGCCCAGCACCTCTATCGTGCCGTGCCCGACAATCCCGGGATTTCGATGCTCCACGGCGCCTATGCCAATCTGCTGCGCATGTGGGCCGAGACCTAAGGCGGCCTCTCCTAGAAGATGGGGCTCGAGGAGGAGACAATGCGCCAGACCTTCTTTCGGGGAGCCTGGTAGAGTCGGCGATAGGAAATGGAGCAATCCGATGATCTATGCGAGCGCAACGGTTCCGGTGAACCCGCACGGCGAGCGGGTGATCACGCGCGCGGAGCTCTGGAAGGGTCTCGTCTTGAAGGCGCGCGACGCGCGGCTGTTCCTGCCGCCGGGCTTGTGCACGCGCTGCGACGTAATCGGCGAAGGCGAGAACTATATTGTGCGCGAGGCAACGATCGGCGGCGCCGACCTCAAGGAGATCGTCGCCTTCGAGCCGGAGAAGAAGGCCACCTTCTTTCAGTTCACGGGTCCGCGCGAAGGCGCCATCATCAACGAGATCCTCGAAGATCAAGCGGGCGCGCTGCAACTGCGATTTTACTGCCTGATGGGTCTGCGCAACGCACCGCCCGGAAGTCCCGAGGAACGAGAGGAGCAAGCGACGATGGATAGCGAGGATCGCGGCTACAAGCCCGCGCTCCTCTCGACTCTCGCGCGGATTCGTCAGCTCCTCGGCAAGGGCGAGCTCTGAAGCCCGAATTTTGAGACTGCAAGCGACACGGCAAATGAAAGAATTGGGGTCAGAGTGAGTTTGTGCTGAACTTCTTGCGCGCTAGCCATCAATTGCTTCACTACAAAGCACCATCTTAGCTCTTGAATTCGCCCGCGTAGACCTTGTGGAAATCGTCTTCGACCTGAACTCGGCCGCGTTGCGACCGTAACATGAGAGCCGACCTCTGAAATTCTTCCGTAGCGCGGCAAGGCCAACATACCATTCTGATAGCCGCGCCGTTGCCATGTGAAAAGAATTGGGGTCAGAGTGAGTTTGTGCTGAACTTCTTGTGCGCTAGCGCCCAAACGAGAACCGAGCCGTGTTGCGACCGTAACATGAGAGCCGACCTCTGAAATTCTTCCGTAGCGCGGCAAGGCCAACATACCATTCTGATAGCCGTCATCGCTGCCATGGAGGATGCCGCATGTGCCCCGCAATGCCCGACCGAGCCGATCAGAGCCTCCGTCCCCGCACCGAGGGAAGAGAAGCGGCGCCGGAGACCGTGTCGCCGGCGAAGCTCGCGCATCTCGTGCTGCTCACGCGCGACCTTCCCCGCATGCGCGACTGGTACGAGACGGTGCTGCAGGCCAAGGTCACCGTCGAGGATCCGATGCTTTGCTTCATCTCCTACGACGAAGAGCATCATCGGATTGCCTTTGTCGAGATGCCCGATCTGCCGCCGCGCGCGGCAGGACCGCAGGTCGGCCTGCACCACATGGCTTTCACCTATCGCAGCCTCGACGATCTGCTCCACACCTACGAGCGGCTGAAGCGGCTGGGGATCGAGCCTTATTGGCCGATCCATCACGGCGTGACGATCTCGATGTATTACCGCGACCCCGAAGGCAACAGCGTCGAGCTGCAGGTCGATGCCTTCGGCTCGATGGAGGAGGCAAAGGCCTATATGCGCTCCGACAGCTTCCGCAACAATCCGATCGGGGTCATGTACGATCCCGAGGCGCTGGTGCGCCGCCGCCGCGCGGGCGAGCCGTTCGAGAGCCTGCGCCAGCGCCCGCCGATGCCGCCCGGCAAGACGCCTGCCGACATGCTCCGCATCTGAGCGATCTAGCCACGAACTTCCTCGGGGTCGGGCGCTCGTGGTCGCGCCGCTTTAACCCCGCGCGGTACTATCTCCCTGGTAACCTGCCGCTCGCTTGTCAGCCATTCCGGAGAGAGGGTTGGGGCGATGGGGCTTTCG
>CAYMNX010000614.1:0-4340 GCA_964391905.1 uncultured Rhizobiaceae bacterium | reverse complement strand
GCCATCGCGATCAAAAACGCGTTCTGGAAAAGCGCGCCGCGCAAGCTCGAAAGAAGGCTGCGCAACGTCCTCTCCTTGCCCGGCGATGGTCATCGCCCCCTCAATGCGCCCGGCGAGTCGATCGATCAGCTCGACAGCATCACCGTCGAGACGCCCAACCATATCCGGCAGCTCTATTGCCGGCGAGGAACGTCCGATAAGGATGTCGTGTGGTCGGTTTTCGATCGCCGCGATTACGATCTCGCGCGTCTGCGGCGCTTTGCGGAAATTCGCGAATGGCTCGAAGCGCGTCATCGCGCCGGGCACCGCGCCCTCATCATCGATGCGGGCGCGAATATCGGCGCGAGCGCCTGCTTCTTCGCCCTCACCTTTCCCACCGCGCTCGTCATCGCGATCGAGCCGGAGCCAGGAAATTTCGAGCTTCTCGTCAAGAACACGCGCGGGCTGAACGTTCGCTGCATCCAAGCGGCGCTCTCTTCCGAGAGCGGCGAGGCCACCATTCTCGATCCCGGCGAAGGAAATTGGGGCTTCCGCGCCACCCGGACCGCGTCCGGCGGCATCCCTTGCCTCACCATCAACGATCTCTATCGCGAGAATTGCCGCGAGGCGGTCTTCCCCTTCATCGCGAAGATCGATATCGAGGGCGGCGAAGGGGAGGTGTTCGCGCAGCATACAGAATGGGTCGAAAAGACCCCCGTGCTCGTCGCCGAGCTGCATGACTGGCTGCTGCCCAAAGGCCGAACCGCGCTTCCTTTTCTGCGCTGCGTCAGCCAGCTCGATCGCGACTTCGTCTATCTCGGCGAAGACGTCTTCTCGATCGCCAACACGCTTCCGTGACGGTCCCGATGCACGCGACGCCGCAGGACCTCCAAACCCGGACCGCGACGCCGGCCTTTTCCGTTCTCGTTTGCACGCGCAACCGGGCCGAGAAGCTGCAACGTACGGTCGACTCGATCCTCCACAACTCTTTTTCCGATTTCGAGCTGATCGTCGTCGACCAGAGCACCGACGGACGCAGCAAAGCCGCCGTCGAAGCCTTCGCCGATCCGCGCCTGCGCTATATCGAAATGCGCGCCGTTGGACTCGCCCGGGCGCGCAACCTCGCGATCCGCGAAAGCCATGCCGAGATTGTCGTCTTCACCGATGATGACTGCATCTGCGACAAGGACTGGCTGCATGCCATCCGCGCCGAATATGAGAGCGAGCCCGCGGCGATGGGTGTCTTCGGGCGGGTGCTGCCCTATGGCAGGGGCGAAAAGGGCATGTATTGCCCCGCGGTCATCGAAAGCGTCGAGCGGCGCTCGGTCGATCGGCCCCTCATTCCCCAGGAGGTTCTGGGCGCCGGCAACAACATGTCGTTTCGGAAAAGCGTCTTTCGCAAGATCGGGCTTTTCGTCGAGACGTTGGGGGCCGGGACGCGGATGAAATCCGGCGAGGATACGGAATTCGTCTATCGCGCGCTGCGCCATCATTTGACCTTGGTCTATTCGGCGCAGCCGCTCGTCTATCACGACAATTGGATGACGCGCGAGCAATTCGGCGAGCTCATGCGCGGCTCGGTTCTCGGCGGGGCCGCTGTCTTCACCAAATTCTCACTGAAGCTCGATGGCGGAGCGGCGCTCTACCTCGCGCGCACGGCCTATTATCTGCTCGGCGACAAGATCGGCGTCGGATCGGTGAAGACCGGACTTGCCAGTTTCATGCGCGGCCTTCTCATGGGCTTCAAATACACGATCGAGCGGCCGCCGCGCTACGCCGAGCCGGCTTAAGCGCCGCACGCCACCTCCCCATTTCCGACGAACGGGCTTGCCGCCTCCGGGCGAAGGGCTCATTGTGGGCGCGTTTTTCGCGTCGCATAAAATCAAGCGAGGGAGGTTCTCGATGGCCGTGGCGCAACCGCCGGTTCTGTCCTTCAACGAGCGCGATCGCCGCTGGGCGCGGGTGCGCAGCCTGCTGCGCGACAAGGGGCTGGAAGGCGCCGTGATCGCCGGCTTCCGCTCGCGCGAGATGTATGAGAGCTATATCAGCGACGATTACAATGAAGGCTGCGTGATTTTCCCGCTGGAGGGCGAGCCGGTCGTCGTCACCTGGGCGCATCTGCGCGTCCTGCGCGCGCACTGGTCGGCCGAGCGCGGCCATAAGCTCTGGGTTCCGGACTATCGGGTCGCAACCAATGGCGCGGCCGTCGCCGAGGTGATCGCGGAAAAGAAGCTGGCGCAGAGCAAGCTCGGCGTGGTGGGCCTCACCTCCCAGGCGCCGACCGAGATCTATGGCGCCATTCCCGCCAATTTCTGGCAGGAATTCTCGGCCGCGCTGCCGAAAGCGCGCTTTGACGACATCTCCGAGGAATTCAGCCATCTGATGCTCGTCAAGAGCGATGAGGAGATGGCGCAGGTGCGCTATGCGGCGACGGCCGCCGAGGCGGCATGCCGCGTCATGATCGACGTCGCCGCGCCAGGCGTGGGCGAAGAGGTGCTGATGGCCGAGGCGACGCGCGAAATGCTCCGTTTCGGCATCGGCCTGCGCTACCCCATGATCGTCATGAATTCGGGACCGCACACCCTCTCCTGGGGACCGCCGCGCTGGACGACCCGCGGCGAGGCGCCGCGCGCGCTTCAGCGCGGCGACCTGATGCAGGCCGAGCTGATGCCGATGTGCGGCAATCAGGAAGTCCAGGTACAGATGACGATCGCCCTCGATCCGTTGGACGAGACCAATCAAAAATGCGAGCGCGTCGCGCGACAATGCTATGAGGCGGGGCTCAAGGCGCTCAAGCCCGGCATCCAGTTCACCGATCTCGTCGCCGCGATGGAAGAGCCACTCAAATCCTCCGGCTGCTGGTCCTATACGCCGCTCGTCCATTCGCTGGGCCCGCATTTCATGGCGGGCCGCAGCCGCCTCAACATGGAGAATGTCGATCTCGGCGTCCGCTTCGTCGGCGCGCCGACCGGCCGCGAGCGCAATGCGGTGCTGCAGCCCGGCATGGTCTTTGCTTTCGAACCCAATGCCTGTCTCGGCCATCACCGCGTCAATATCGGCGGCACGGTGATCGTGACGGCGCAGGGATGCGAGGAGCTCAATCAGATACCGACCACCGTCGCCCACAAGCAATAGCCCCGCGGAGGCACAAGAGGATGGCAACGATCGGACCCGAGATCGACAAATCGGCGCTCATCATCGTCGACATGCAGAACGATTTCGTCCACCCCGAGGGCGGGTTTGCTCATCGCGCGCGGGAAAATCCCGAGGCCAAGATCGACATGCCCTTCCTCATGGGCACGGTGCCCTATGTGAAGCGACTCGCCGACGCGTTTCGCGATGCCGGCCGGCCGGTCGTCTATATCGCCCATGTGCTAAAGCCGGACTACTCGGACGCGCAATTCCCATATTGGCGCGCCACCAGGGGCGCGCTCAGCGGCAACCGCACCTTCATCACGGAAGGGACCTGGGGGGCGCAGATCATCGACGAACTTAAGCCCAAGGAGGGGGAGCATCTCGTCGTCAAGAAAGGCTTCGGCGGCTTCTCCAACACGCCGCTCGATACGATCCTGCGCAACAAGGGCGTCAATACCTGCGTCGTCACCGGCGTGACGACCTGCGTCTGCGTCTCGACCACCATCCGTGGCGGAGTCGAGCACAATTACCGCATGATTCTCGTCAGGGACGCGGTCGCCGAGGTCCATCGCGACACGCATGAGGCGGAGCTCAAGACCATGGCCCGGGTTTTCGCCGATGTGAAAACGACCGATGAGGTGATCGCCCTGCTCGACCGCACGCCGGCCAGGGCGTGAAGAGACTGGGCCCTATTTGCCCTTTAACCGCCTCAAGAACCACGTAATTGCGGCGTCGCCATAAAAATAGGCAGTAAGAAAAGCAGCCGCAAAAAGGCTGTATTCGGTCACATAGGGCACTTCGAGATCCCCCTTCGGCGGTCGAACCAAATCGCACGAGCGTTGTTTCATTCAGCGAAAGGGACAACCTAAGCGGAGCGCCTGGGCATGTCTATTATCGGATGGATCATTCTTGGCCTAATCGCCGGCTTCATCGCCAGCAAGCTTGTCAATCGCCAGGGCGAGGGCCTTCTTGTCGACATTGTGCTGGGCATCATCGGCGCGATTGTCGGCGGTTGGATCATGGCTGCGGTTGGCGGCCAAGGTATTACCGGCTTCAATCTCTACAGCATGCTCGTCGCCATCGCGGGGGCCGTTATCGTTCTGATCATATATCATGCGGTCTTTGGGCGGCGCGCGACATAAGGCCGACTGGTGGCAAGATGGCCGAGGCAACTGAAGCTGTACGCGGCGAGCGATCGCAGCGGAAGTAAGCGGTACGACACGCCG
>CAYMNX010000613.1:0-5453 GCA_964391905.1 uncultured Rhizobiaceae bacterium | reverse complement strand
GCGCGGCTATGCCGGAAAGAAAGCGCGATGACGGTGCATTTCATCGGCGCCGGCCCCGGTGCGCCGGACCTCATCACGGTGCGCGGCTTGCGCCTCATCGAGCGCTGTCCCGTCTGTCTTTATGCCGGCTCGCTCGTGCCGCCGGCGGTGGTCGCCGCCGCGCCCAAGGAGGCGCGAATCATCGATACCGCCGCGCTCACCCTCGACGAGATCGTCGCCGAAATGGCGCAGGCGCATGCGGCGGGAAAGGATGTGGCGCGCGTTCATTCGGGCGATATCGCGCTCTATGGCGCGGTCGCCGAGCAGATGCGGCGGCTCGACGCACTCGGCATTCCCTATGATCTGACACCCGGCGTGCCGGCCTTTGCCGCCGCCGCCGCCGCGCTCGGCACCGAGCTCACGCTACCCGAGATCGCGCAGACCGTGATCCTGACGCGGACGGCGGTGCGTGCCTCGGCGATGCCGGACGGCGAGGAGCTCGCGACGCTCGCGCAAAGCCGCGCGACGCTCGTGCTGCATCTCTCGATCAACAACCTCGCCAAGGTCGTGCGCGAGCTCGCGCCGGTCTATGGCGCCGATTGCCCGGTCGCCGTGGTCCATCGCGCAAGCTGGCCCGACGAGGCGATTCTGCGTGGCACCTTGAGCGACATTCGCGATCGGGTGAAGGAAGCGGGCTTCACCCGCACCGCGCTGATCATCGTCGGCAAGGTGCTGGCGGCGCGCCAATTCGGCGACAGCCGGCTCTATCACGCCGACCATCATCACGTGCTGCGCCCGCGGAAGAACAGCGGCGGCGGGTAGAGCGGATTCAAATCAGTTGGATCGGCCCAATCACCCTCTCCGCGCGCTTGCATGGAGGGCAACCACAGGTGCGACATGCGCGCAACCGACTCTAACGAGAGCGTCCTTGCGGCTGTGGATAAGAGGAAGTGCCGGCCATAAGGCACGTAATTCGATGCTTCGGCATCAAACTCAGTGCCTACTCGGAGGATTGTCAATCAGAAAAGCATCGTTTATGATGCCCTAGTCATCGAATCTGGACTCTCGGAATGGCAGCCAAGCGACCGAACTGGAAAGCTCGCGCTAAGGGCGTCGTAAGGGCGGAACTAGCTCGGCAAGACTTGAGCTACGGTGACTTGGCCGAGAAGCTTGCGGCTATCGGCGTGAAAGACAACGAGCTGAACGTCAAGAACAAGATCGGGCGCGGCAGCTTTACGTTCGTGTTCTTTTTGCAATGCATGGAAGCTATAGGCACAAAAACCGTCCATTTAGGCGACGAATAAAATGGCCTTCGCGGAACCACTCCGATCACCACAGCAATATGAGCCGTTGGGCTCCGTGTGGTACGGCGAAGACGACGCGGAGTTGCTGGAGCAACTTCTTTTGTTCTATCCACACAAGCGCCCGCGCGACATTCTTGATGCCACGATCAACGGTGGTCGGTTCTGGCGTGGCAGCCGACGCAAGGTGATCGGTCTAGATATAGACCCCAGACATCGTCCAGCCGTTTGCGGCGACAACGCGGCAATGCCATTCCGTGCCGAGGCCTTTGATGTGGTTGTCTACGATCCGCCGCACATCCCAAATCAAGGCCGGGATCAATCCAAGGATTTCGGCACACGATTTGGGCTTGGTGCGCGCTCACCTAAAGAACACAACTATAGTTTTGCGCATACTTACCCTGCCTTCATGACAGAGGCTTATCGCGTCCTAAAAGATGAAGGCATTTTGCTCTGCAAGATTGTCGATTACGTTCACAATCACCGCTACCAATGGGCTCACATCGAGCTAATCCACGCTGGCCAAACAGCGGGATTCACGGCGTGCGATTGCGTCATCAAAGTGCGTAAAGGTCCAATAATCGACCCGAAATGGAAAGTAGCGCACCATAGCCGCCGCCAGCACTGCTATTGGATCATCTTCCGAAAATCGCATCGCTGCGAGTGATGCCGGGATGCCCATCACGATCCCTGTGCCCGATCTGCAGATCGACTTTTCGTTAGCTCTAGCAGAGATTAGAAGGCTCTATCTCCAAGACGCACTGAGGGACACTGTTCGAGCGCTCGACATCGCCGCGCTTGATCAGCAAATCGGCAGACTTGTCCCGCCACTTTCGCTTAGAACGATGGCCGCCCAAAGTCTGCGAGCCGAGTTGGTATTCCCGGTCCCACTTTTGCTGGAACGGAACCCACGACTGCTTGGTTATTATCGCCTTCTTTATGGGGGTTCAGCCAGAAGCTGTTTTACACAACCAAGACCGGCGTTGCTCCGTTCAAAGCGATGGAAATTCAGGGCACCATCCCGAAGAGGTGCCAGAAAAACATAGAACCGCTTTGTAGGGCTCTAATCCAGTGCGGACGCGATCTCGTCGATGGTATCGGGCCAACCAGGATCAGCCCAGATCTTTTGGATGATCTGGCATTGCTGACTGTCGGTCCTCAGCTTCGCGGGGGTGCTAACGTTAAGAAAGGGGCTATCGGCATCGTCAAGGTGTTTGAGGCGATTCATGCAATCGTGAAGTCTGCGACCACTTCATTCAGCGCGACGCAGATCGTTGTCAAAAATGCCGCTGGTCGTGATGTCTATGTCGAGTTTGCACCAGACCCCGATATAGTCATCCGCGAGGAAATGGCACCCGGCTCCTATGCCGAGAAAATCGCCATTGAAGTTAAGGCCGGCGAGGATTTCTCAAATATCCATAACCGGATTGGCGAAGCTGAAAAGAGCCATCAAAAAGCACGCGCGCGGGGATTCGTTGAATGCTGGACAGTTGTGAACGTTGATGGATTAGACGCGGCGATGGCGCGCCGTGAATCGCCCTCAACAAACCGCTTTTATCGCCTATCCGCCATCGTGGGAGGGACTGGCTCGGAATATACGGATTTCAGGAATCGCGTCGTCTCGCTAACCGGAATCAGAGTTTAGGTGAGACTGCTACATAATTCCGGAAAAGCGCCTCATCCCGAGCGAAGTCGAGGGACGCACAGCCGATCTCCCAGCGACATGCGATTGCCTCCGGGACAAGCCCGGAGGTGACGAAATAAGGTCATAAATTCGGGTCGATATTTCTTCACCCCGGCTTCACCGAGCGCAGCGCCTGCAGGACATTGGGCTTGCCGTCGGCCCAGCCCGAGGCATCGCGGCCGGTATAGTCCTGCTTCTGCGGATCGGCGCCGCGCTTCAAGAGGAGGCGGACGGCCGGGACCTGGCCCTTGCTGGCCGCCATCATCAGCGGCGTGATGCCCTGCCGGTTCTGCGCATCGACCGCCGCCTTGGCGTCGAGCAAAAGCTCGATCACCTCGACGCTGCCGCGCTGCGCCGCCCAATGGAGCGGCGTGTTGCCGAAGGAATCACGGAGATCCACGGGCGCGTTGTATTTGAGCAGGACGCGCGTCATCTCGGCATTGCCGAAGCTCGCGGCATAGCCGAGCGGCGACTGGCCCTTGTCGTCGACATCGTCGGCGGTCTTGCCGGCGACCAGCATCGCGCGCACATCGTCGGTCTTGTTCTGCGACGCCGCCGTGACGACGTCGTACCACATGGAAAAATTGAGATCGGCGAGAGCGGGTGCGGCGAGAACCAGCAAGACGGCGACAGCAAGCGACACACGGCGAAACCTCACGATCGACTCTCCTCCTTCAAATCCTCAAGCCGCCGCGCAATCCATGAGAGCGCCTCATCGACGCGCTCGACGCTTTCGCATCCGCTCTGCGGCGGACGTCGCAACATGATAACCGGGATGCCGAGCTCCCGGGCGGCGGCAAGCTTGCCCGCCATGGCCGCGCCGCCCGAGGCTTTGGTGACCAGCACCTCGATGGCGTGAGCGGCCATCGTAAGCTTTTCCTCGGCCGCGGTGAAAGGACCGCGCGCGAGAATGATGTCGCAGGAGCGCAACGGCAACGGCGCGATCGGCGGCTCGATCAGCCGCACGATGAAATGAATGTCAGAAAGCGCGGCGAAGACGGCGAGATCGCGCCGGCCGATGGTGAGCAAGACGCGGCGCCCCAAGCCCGGGAGGCGCGCCGCCGCCTCCGCCGCGTCGGCGACCTCGATCCAGCGATCGCCTTCTTCTTCGATCCAGGCCGGGCGCGCGAGCGCGAGCAGCGGCCGGCCGAGCCGTTGGCACGCCGCGACCGCGGCGGCGGAAATCCGCGTCGCGAAAGGATGCGTCGCATCGATCGCGAAATCGACCTGTGCATCGCGCAGATAGGCGGCGAGGCCCTCGGCACCGCCGAAGCCGCCGCGCCGCACCGCGCCGGAAAGCGCGGCCGTGTCGCGCGTGCGCCCCGCGAGCGATGTCGTGACGCGCAGCCGCGGCTCGAAGCGCACAACCGCCGCTTGGGCGAGCGCGCGCGCCTCGGCCGTGCCGCCGAGGATCAGGAGGTGAGCTTCACGCGCCGGCATGGGCCAGGAGCGCGCCGCGGCGATCGAAGATCACGACATCGACCGCGACGCCGCCGGCGAGCGTCGCCAGCGCGACCGCGCGCGCCTGCGCCGCGATAAGGCTTGCGAGGGGCGCTGCGAATTCCGGCGGTGCCGCGGCCAAGGCTTCGCCGGCGCCGCGCGCTTGCGCCGCCGCCTCCGCGATCGGCGCCGGCGCGCCGAGCGCGGCGAGATCGCGCGCGAGCGCGGCAAGATCGACGCGGCTTTTGCCCGAGTGAAGGTCGAGATGGCCTTGCGCCAGTTTGACGAGCTTGCCGAAGCCGCCGGCGAGCGTCAGGCGCGGCACCGGATGACGGCGCAGATATTTGAGCGTGCCGCCGACGAAATCGCCCATATCGATGAGCGCGATCTCGGGCAGATCGTGAAGCCGCTTCACCGCGGCTTCGGAAGTCGAGCCGGTCGATGCGGCGATATGCGCGATGCCGGCGGCGCGCGCGACATCGATGCCGCGATGAATCGAATGGAGCCAGGCCGAGCAGGAATAGGGAATGACGATTCCGGTCGTGCCGAGAATCGAGAGGCCGCCGACGATGCCGAGGCGTCCATTCAAGGTCTTGGCCGCGAGGGCTTCGCCGTTCGGGATCGACAGCGTCACCGCGGCATCCACCGTTTCACGCCCGCAAGCGCGCGCGACCGCCGCGAGCGCCGCCGCGATGATCTGCCGCGGCCCGGGATTGATCGCAGGCTCGCCGACGGCGAGCGCAAGGCCCGGCCGCGTCACCGTGCCGACGCCTGGCCCGGCGTGAAAGGAAATGCCGTTGCCCATCGCCGCCGGCGCCACCTCGGCGATAACGAGCGCACCATGGGTGATGTCGGGATCATCGCCCGCATCCTTGACCACGCCGGCGCGCGCGATCGCACCATCGCGCTCTTTGACGGCAAGGGCGAAGCACGGTTGCGCGCCGCCCGGCAGCGCAATCGTCACCGGGTCGGAAAAGCGTCCGGTCAGCAGTGCTGCGTAAGCCGCGGCGGAAGCCGCCGCGGCGCAAGCCCCGGTGGTCCAACCACGC
>CAYMNX010000612.1:0-4626 GCA_964391905.1 uncultured Rhizobiaceae bacterium | reverse complement strand
ATCGCTCGTCTGCGCCGTCGCCGTCTCCAGTGCATTCGGCGCGATCGCGACCTGCTGCTGCGGGGCGACGGGCATCGGCGGTATCGGCGGCTGCTGTTGCGCGCTGGCTTGCGGCGGATGTGGCCGCGGCGGCGCTGGCTTGTGCGGCGGCACCGGCTCGAGCGCTTCCGTCGGTGGCGGCGGCGCCTCGATCGCCTCCGGCGGCTGCGGCGGATCCGGCTGGGCGGCGCTCGACGTCACGCGTTGCTCCGGTGGCGCGGCATCGGCTTCTTGACGTTGCCTCATATCCAGCTCGTTGGTCGGCCCCTCATCCGCGTCATGGCGGCCCGACCCTGCGACGGTGCTGCCGCCGGAACCTGCGGCGCCCGATGCACCCTCCTCCTCGTCGGGCGCCAGCGTTACGGCGATGGGCGAGGCCGTGAATTCCTGCGGCCGCGGGTGCCAAAGCCCGATGAGCAGCGCAACAAGAAGCCCATGCGCCGCGCCCGAGGCAAAGGCCGCGCTCGAGAAGCGCCGACGCTCGGTTTGCCGCGTCGCCGCGCCTTGGATAACGGGCCGATCGCCCGGCAGGATCAGTACCGCTTCATTCACTCACGGGTGCCCGCCCCCGGTGTATGAACGCCCGATCGCTGGCAACGTTCCACGACGACGATCGTTCGCGTTTCGCGTCGAGGATGATCGTGGCGCTCTGGGCAGCGCGTGCGCCGCGTTGATCACATTCTTATCTGTTCTGTCGCCGCGCATCGCGCGACGGTTCCGTCGACCTCGCTCATTCAGCGGAAGAGGCTCTCGAAGAAGCCAGGGCGATAATTGGCGGGTACTGCGATCTCGAGCTCGTTGTTCTTGAAAGTTTCCGGAACTTTCGGCAGCGGCGACGCATCATGGACCATTTGGAGGGTCGCTGCATCGAGCAGAGGATAGCCGCTGCTTTTTTCGATCTGCGCGTCGAGCACGTTGCCGGCGCGATCGAGAGTGATCGAGACGACGGCCGTACCATATTGCTTCTTTTGCGCCGCCTCCTCGGGCATCTTCTGATAGCGGCTGAGCCAGCGCCTGATCTTTTCGAGGTAGTCGTCACCGAGGCCCTCATGCGAACCGTTGCCAAGGGCGGCGCGGCCAGCGCCTTCCTCGCCACGGCCGCGCCCACCAGCATCCGGCTCTGACGTCGATGCGTTCGCGCTTGCGATGGCGGTCGGCGCGGCGCTTGCGCTCGCTGCGGATTCCGTTGCGGCCGTCGCAGATGCTTCCGCCTGCGCGGGCGCGAATGTCCGCGCAGCGACCACGGACCGTCGCGGATGCGGTGGCGCGGGCTTGTGCGATGGAATGGGTTCAGCCGCCGCGGCTGAGCTCTGCGCCATCGCGGCAACCGGCGGTGGTAACGGCGCCTCCGCTGGAGGCGCTTCGGCGGGAGGCGCAGGTGGAACGGGTACCGCTTGTTGCGCCATCTCCGTGCTCGTCGCCTGAGCCGGCGGAGAGGGAGGCGTCGCCGGCGCGGGACTCTCGCTCGAGGCGCTCGATGCCGCCGCTGAGGTTTCGCCGGCGCCGCCGCCCGCGGCTCCCGACGCGCCGTCGCCGTCAAGCAAGACGAGCCGGACAGGCCGCAAGGGCGGGTTCTCTTCCGTTGCCGGATGCCAGAGCCCGATCAGCAGCGCGAGGAGAAGCGCGTGCGCCGCGCCCGAGGCAAACGCTGCGCTCCAGATGCGCCGACGATCGCCGGGTCGTGCGCTGCGGTCTGGTCCGATGGGCTGATCGCCCGGCAGGATGTCTTCGCTCATCACCTCTTGTGCCCGATACGCGGGCGAGAAACACTAGCCCCGGTTCCGGCGTCGCGAAAGAGCAACCACCCATGCCGAAATTCGCTGCCAATCTCAGCACGCTTTTCACCGAGCTTCCCTTCCTCGATCGCTTTGCCGCCGCCAAGGCCGCGGGCTTCAAGGCGGTCGAGTTCCAGGACCCCTATAAATTCCCCGCCGCCGCGGTCGCGGCCGCGGCGGAAGCCGCGGGGCTCGCCGTCGTGCTGCTCAATGCGCCGATGGGAAACGCGAAAGCGGGCGAGCGCGGGCTCGCGGCGCAGCCGGGGCGCGAGGCCGATTTCGCGGCCAGCATCGCGACGGCGCTCGACTATGCGCGCGCGCTCCATTGCCAGCAGATACATGTGCTGGCGGGGCTCGTCGCGGATGAGCGTCCGGCGCAGGAGGCAGTCTATGTCGCCAATCTGCAGCGCGCCGCCGATCGTGCCGTGGAGGAGGGCGTGACGCTGCTCATCGAGCCGCTCAATCGCCGCGACAATCCGAACTATTTCTTGACCTCCACCGCCGCGGCCGTCGCCGTGCTCGACCGCGTCAATCGCAGCAATGTCGCGCTGCAATTCGATTTCTATCACTGCCAGATCAGCGAGGGCGACCTCGCGCAGCATGCGAAGGACCTCTTCGGCCGGTATGCCCATGTGCAGATCGCGAATGTGCCGGGCCGTCACGAGCCCGATCAGGGCGAGATCAATTTTCCGTTTCTCTTCGATCTTCTCGACGCGCTCGGCTACCCCGGCTGGATCGGCTGTGAATACCGGCCGAAAATGGGAACGCTTGCAGGGCTGAGATGGGCGCAGCGATGGGAGATCGGCAGATAGGATTGCTCGCCGGTCGCGGCAGCCGCTATGATCGTCGTCAGGGAGGCTCGGGCGAATGGGTCATCGGCTCGACGGTAAGAAGGCCGTGGTGACAGCCGCGGCGCAAGGCATTGGTCGCGCCGCCGCCTTGGCCTTTCGCGCCGAAGGCGCCACCGTCATCGCTACCGACATCAATCGTGCCAAGCTCGATGAGCTCGGCGCGTCGAGCGGCGGCGCGATCGCGACGCGCCGCCTCGATGCAACGAAGAAAGCGGAGATCGATGCGCTCGCCGCCGAGCTCGGCGCGATCGACGTTCTCTTCAACTGCGCCGGCTTTGTCCATCACGGCACGATCCTCGACTGCGGCGAGGCGGATTGGGCCTTCAGCATGGACCTCAACCTGCGCAGCATGTACCTGACCATTCGCGCGTTCCTGCCGGCGATGCTTGCAGCGGGCAAGGGCGCCTCGATCATTAACATGTCGTCGAGCGTCTCGTCGCTGAAGGCGGCGCCCAACCGCTTCGTCTACGCCACCACCAAAGCCGGCGTCATCGGCCTCACCAAGGCGGTTGCGATGGATTTCATCGGCAAGGGCATCCGCTGCAACGCGATCTGCCCCGGCACGATCGAGACGCCCTCGCTCGAGGAGCGGATCGCCGTCCAGGGCGGCACCGCCGAAGCACGGCGCGCTTTCGTCGCGCGCCAGCCCTTGGGCCGCCTTGGCACGGCCGAAGAGGTCGCGGCGCTTGCCGTCTATCTTGCGAGCGACGAATCGGCCTTTACGACAGGCGCGGCTCATATCATTGATGGCGGCTTCACGCTTTGAGGTGCTAAAAGAGAGGGGCGATGGTGTCATGAAATTGTTTCGTTACGGGCCGGCCGGCAAGGAAAAGCCGGGGATCCTCGATCGCGACGGCAATGGGCGCGATCTTTCCGGCATCATTTCCGATCTGACGCCCGACAATCTCTCGCCCGCGGCTCTCGATCGCCTGAAGAAGCTCGACCCCGCGAAGCTGCCGCCGCTCACCGGGACGCCGCGGATCGGCACCTGTGTCGCCTCGATTCCGAAGCTCGTCTGCATCGGCCTCAACTATCACGACCACGCCCATGAGACGAACATGCCGATCCCCAAAGAGCCGGTCGTGTTCCTGAAGGCGACCAGCTCGATCAGCGGGCCTTACGACGATGTGATCCTGCCCAAGGCCGCGACCAAAGGCGATTGGGAAGTGGAGCTCGGCATCGTCATCGGCACCAAGGCGCAATATGTCGCCGAACATGACGCGCTGAAGCATGTGGCGGGATACTGCATCGTCAATGATGTCTCCGAGCGCGCCTTCCAGCTTGAGCGCGGTGGGCAATGGACCAAGGGCAAGAGTTGCGACACCTTCGCGCCCATCGGTCCGTGGCTGGTGACGACCGACGAAATCGCGGATCCGCAGGCGCTCGACCTGATGTGCGAGGTCAGCGGCGAGGTCATGCAAAAAGGCACGACCCGCAACATGATCTTCAGCTGTGCCCAAATCGTCAGCTATCTGAGCCATTTCATGACGCTGCTGCCAGGCGACGTCATCCCGACCGGCACCCCGTCCGGCGTGGGGCTCGGCAAGAAGCCACCGCGGTTCTTGAAGTCGGGCGACACCATGCGCCTCACGATCACGGGCCTCGGCGAGCAAAGGCAGCGTGTGCTTGCCTACCCCGCCTAAAGCTGTGGCGCGCGAACTCGATTCGCGCTATCTTAAATTCGCGTTAATCTGCGCGCAGGGACATCATGTACGATAATCGACGTCCGGGGTATTTCCGGAATGATGAGCCTCAGACGGGTCGCCGTGTCGAGGCAAAAGTGAAATGGTTTAATGCGGCGAAAGGGTTCGGCTTTGTCACGATGTCGGACGGAAGTCCGGACGCATTTCTGCCAATGGCGATATTACGCCGTGCCGGCTACGACGATGTGCGCGAAGGCGCATCGATCACCTGCGAGATCGGGGCGGGCGCCAAGGGACCGCTCGTTGTCAACGTGCTCA
>CAYMNX010000611.1:0-6266 GCA_964391905.1 uncultured Rhizobiaceae bacterium | reverse complement strand
CCTCGTCGCCGCCGACAAGAAAGCCGATCGCTGCATCCTCAAAAGCGATGGGGCGCCGCTGGCGCCAGTTGCCGGCGTGCGGTCATTCAAGGATCTGGCCGTCGGCGAGCATGTCTTCGCCGTCGGAACGCCGGTCGGGCTCGACCACACCCTGACGCAAGGCATCGTCTCGGCACTCCGCAAGGTCAACTCGCGTAACATGGTGCAGACGGACACGCCGATCTCGCCCGGGAATTCCGGCGGCGGCTTGTTCGATGAGAGCGGCAATCTCATCGGCATTACGACGATGGCCCGCGTCGGCTTCGGCGTTCAGAATCTCAACTTCGCCATCGCCGCGTCGGACTATTGGGAAAAGAAATAGCATCCCTTCCCTAACCCTCCCCGCTTGCGGGAGAGGGTGAGGGAGGGACTCGGGACGAGCCTTACACCACCAGCGCGCCGTGCAAGCTTTGGCCCTCGGTGAGGCCGCGGTCCTTCATCCATTCATAGGTCCGGCCGAAGAGGGTCGAATCGTAATAGTCCACATGCTTGTAATGGACGAAGGCCTTCAAGAGCTCGCGCGGCTCGAGCGCGCCTTTGGCGTGGGCGCAGACATGGTGCGCATATTTGTAGAAATCGGCATTGATGAGATCGACAGCGGCGTTCTCGGCATCGTAATAGGCCTTGCGCTGCGCATCCGTCAGGCTCGGCGCAATGACCTCGCCGCCGCGATAGAAGCTCGCCGCGATGATATGAGCGCCCTCTTTGAGGCCAAGGCTGATGAAGGGCTCCATCACCGTGACCGCACGATAGGTGCCGTTCTTCAAGGCTGCATAGCGGGTCTGCGGCAGCCCGCCATGGGCGATATTGACATGATCGCGGCCGACGGCGCTTTCGAGCATCTGCAAGGTCGTGTAGTGCGAGCCGGTCAGCTCCTGGACCAGGACCGGCACATCGGCGAGATCGCGCGGGACCTGCAGCGCGTCATCGAAGCTCAAAATTGCTTGGGCCGCGACCGCCGCGCGGAGCGCCGCGAGCTTGCCGCCGCGGGTACCGCGCTCCAGCCGGTCGATGCTGGCCCATTCGCAGACATTATAGCTGTCGGCGGAGCCGCATTCGAACATCTGCTCCTTGAGGCGCGAGAGGAACGCTGTTTCGGCGCTGTCCTTCTCGCGATCGGCATAGGTGGCGGAGAACTGGACGTCGAGCCCCGCCTTCTCGAAGAGCTTTTCCTCGATTCCGACGATCACGGGCAGGTCGAAAACCGGGTTATTGGGGGCAATCCGCACTTGTGGGTTGCTCGACATGGTATTCTCACCTCCTTGACATGACACGAAAAAGCGCCCGCGCTTGATCGCGGCGCGGTACCTCCCCACATCTTTACTTTTCCACCGTTCGGAAAAGGGAAATGCAGGAAGCACCCTCGAACCTTTGGCACGGTACCACCATCTTGGCGGTGCGCAAAGACGGGCACGTAACCATTGCCGGTGATGGACAGGTGTCGATGGGCAACACCGTCGTCAAGTCCAATGCCAAGAAATTGCGCCGTCTTGCCAACGGCTCCGTCATCGCCGGCTTTGCCGGGGCAACCGCCGATGCCTTCGCCCTGTTCGAGCGGCTCGAGGGCAAGCTCGAGCAGTACCCAAACCAGCTGTCGCGCGCCTGCGTCGAGCTCGCCAAAGATTGGCGCACCGACCGCTATCTGCGCCGGCTCGAGGCGATCATGGCCGTGGCCGACAAGCAGGTATCGCTGATCGTCTCGGGCACGGGCGACGTGCTGGAGCCCGAGGACGGCATCATCGGCATCGGGTCTGGCGGCAATTATGCGCTCGCGGCGGCGCGGGCGCTTATCGACATACCGGGTCTCGACAGCGAAGCGATCGCGAAAAAGGCGATGGCGATCGCCGCCTCGATCTGCGTCTTCACCAACGACAAAGTCAGCATTGAAACCCTATGAGTGCTTCTTTCAGCCCGCGCGAAATCGTCTCCGAGCTTGATCGCCACATCGTCGGCCAGGCCGACGCCAAGCGCGCCGTCGCGATTGCCTTGCGCAACCGCTGGCGCCGCCAGCAGCTGCCGGAAGAGCTGCGCGAGGAAGTGCTGCCGAAGAACATCTTGATGATTGGCCCGACCGGCATCGGCAAGACCGAGATTGCGCGACGCTTGGCGCGGCTTGCACAAGCGCCCTTCATCAAGGTCGAGGCAACCAAATTCACCGAGGTTGGCTATGTCGGCCGTGACGTCGAGCAGATCGTGCGCGATCTGATGGAGGTCTCGCTCGGCATGACGCGCGAGCGCCTCCGCAAGGAAGTCACCGCGAAGGCCGAGCTCGCGGCCGAGGAGCGCGTGCTCGACGCATTGGTCGGGCCCGGCGCCGGTCCCGATACGCGCGCCAAGTTCCGCCGCATGTTGCGCAACAACGAGATCAACGATCGCGAGATCGAGATCCAGGTTCAGGACACCGGCGCGGGCGGCATGCCGACGATCGAGATTCCCGGCATGCCCGGCGCGCAGATGGGCATGGTCAATCTCGGCGAGATTTTCGGCAAGGCGTTCGGCGGCGGCAAGACCAAGCCGCGCAAGATGACGGTCGGCGAGAGTTACAAGATCCTCATCGCAGAAGAAAGCGACAAGCTCCTCGATCAGGAACGCGTCGTGAAGGAGGCGATCTTCGCCGCCGAGCAGAACGGCATCGTTTTCATCGACGAGATCGATAAGATCGCCGGACGCAGCGAACAGCGCATCGGCGCCGATGTCAGCCGCGAGGGCGTCCAGCGCGATCTCCTGCCTCTGATCGAAGGCACGACGGTTGCAACGAAGCACGGCGCGGTGAAGACGGATCACATCCTCTTCATCGCATCGGGCGCGTTTCAACTGGCAAAGCCGTCGGATCTTCTGCCCGAGCTCCAGGGGCGCTTGCCCATTCGCGTCGAGCTGAAGCCCCTAACGCGCGAAGATTTCCGCCGCATTCTGACCGAGCCCGAAGCGAGCCTCATCAAGCAGTACAAGGCCCTGCTCGCCACCGAGGGGATGACGCTCGACTTCACGGAGGATGCGATCGACGAGCTGGCGGGACTCGCCGAGGACATCAACGCGACGGTCGAGAATATTGGCGCGCGTCGTCTGCACACCGTGCTCGAGCGGCTTCTGGAAGAGGCGAGCTTTGACGCCGCCGATCAGCCACCCGGCACGCGTTTGCAGATCGATCGCGACTATGTTCGGGCACGCGTTGGCGCGCTCGCCAAGAACGCGGACCTATCGAAGTTCATTCTTTAGCGCGGACGACGCGAGGTCGTCTCGCGACGTCAATCGGCAGCGGAGAGATTTGCTGCGGCGGGCTTGCCGCGATCCATCGCCACGTCGTACTTAATTTTCTGGCCTTCTGCCAGACCGCCCATCCCGGCACGCTCGACCGCGGAGATATGGACGAATACGTCCTTGCCGCCATCGTCCGGACGAATGAAGCCGAAACCCTTTTGGGCGTTGAACCATTTAACAGTGCCGATAGCCAAGTGAGTCTCCAAATCTAAAGTCATAGCGGATGGACCCGCACCTTGATGAGCCTGCCGCAACGCCAAGGGCGCATTCACCCGTTGCCATTGATAGGGTCCTTTTTCCAGCGCTTCAAGGCAACAAAATTTTTGCGCGCGACGCTCACGGCCGCCACTTGCGAATCTGCCGCGGTTTGCCCGAAGGCGGCATTGCACCGAGCTTTCCGGCGCGGAAATGGCGCATGAAGTGATCGAACCGACGGGAGAGTTCGGCGCGCTCGTCGGCGCTCAGCTCGGCGACGGCGCGCGTCGACAGATCCGCATGCCGCAACCGATCCATTGTCTTGTACTCTTCCTCTGCCATTGCTGATCTCCGTCGAGGGCGCAGGCTTAAAGATTCGCTCAGGGCTGTTAATGCCGGGTTAAGACCAACGGTCTTGCCAAACGACGGCCAAGGGTTTTAGCTCCCCCGAACAATGCTGTGTTCAATGGGAGAGGAGCCATGACGACCGCCGCCGGTGAAGCCGAGGAAAAGACGGGGCCGCTGAACCGGCCGAAAATCTTCTCGCACGGCACGCTCGAGTGCCGCAGCCTCGTCGAGTCGCGGCCCTTTTACGAAGAGTTTCTCGGCCTCGACTGCGTGCGCCATGCGCAAAAGGCAATGATGCTGCGAAAGGGCGGTTATTTCGGCCTCGTCTGCCTCGAGAAGGGCAAGAATGTGCGGCCCGTCGGCGTCGGCAATCATTGGGGACTCGATCTCGGCTCGCGCGAGGAGGTCGACCGCGCCCATGAGTTGGCGATCATCCATAAGGAAAAATACGGCATCCAGAAGGTGATGAAGATCACCGACATGCACGGCACCTATGCCTTCTATTTCCAGGACCGCGACGGCAATTGGTGGGAGTTCCAATATACGGGCGACGGGCAAGAGCGCGGCGACGGGCGTTACGACAAGCATTTCGCACGCGGCGACATCGCCTAAACCCAAAGGAAGAGGGGGACCCATGAAGCTCGTCACCATCGAGACATGGCCGTCGGGCCGCACCGGCGCGCTCGTCGGCGACGACGAGGTACTCGATTTCGCCCTTGCCGCCACTGTCGTTCCGATCGCCGGCTATATACCGACGTCGATGCCGGCGCTGCTCGCGGGTGGGGCCGAAGGGCTCGATCTCGTGCGCCGCGTTGTCGGCCGCGTCGACGATGCAAGGCCGGGCGAGCGCGAGCAGCTGCGGCGATCGGGCGCGCTCAAGCCCTTGGCGCAAGTGAAGCTCATGGCGCCGGTGCCGCGGCCCGGCATTCTGCTGTCGCATGGCCGCGCCTATAAAAGCCACCTCAAGGAGATGAATCGCGAGAAGCCCGCCGAGAATCCATCGGCGTTCATGAAGAACGTCAATTCGATCATCGGCGCCGGCACGCCGATTCGCCTGCCGCCGCAATGTCCCGACATGGTCGATCAAGAGGCGGAGTTCTCGATCGTCTTCGGCGCGCCCTGCCACAACATCAAGGAAGAAGAGGCGATGGCCTGCGTCGCGGGCTATACGATGATCAACGACGTCTCGGCCCGCAACTGGGTCGAGAATTTCCAGAAGACCGGCGACCCCGATCTCAACCGCATGGGGAAGCAGCTTCCGGGCTTCACGCCGATGGGGCCGGTGATCGCGACCAAGGACGAGATTCCCGATCCGCATAACGTGACGGTCCGCTCGCTGATCAATGACCGCATCATGCAGGACGCCAACACCTCGGATCTCATTTGGACGATCCCGTTCCTCATCGCCTTTTTCGCGCGCTGGTATCGCTTCATGCCCGGCGACGTGCTCTCGACCGGCTCGCCTGCCGGCGTCGGCTATGGCCGCAACCCCAAGGTCTTCGTCAAGGCCGGCGATCAGATCACGGTCTCGGCGAGCGGCGTCGGCGCACTTACGAATCCGATCGTCGCGTAACGACTCCGTCTTTCACGACGCCGCCCGTGCCTTGCGCCGCCGCGGCGGCGCAGCGGGCACGGATTTGATGATCTGCAGAATGCGCTCGGTGCGGTCGGGGGGCAGGTTGCGGATGCGCTCGGCCAAGAGATTCGCGAGCTCGGTCGCGGCGGGCGAAAGGCCGGCCGTGTCGACGGTCACGCGCGGATGCGAAAGCCGCGCGAGGCGCATCAGCTCGTCGGCCTCGTCCCAGATGATGTTGAGCTGTGCGCAGATGGCGACCACCATCGCATGGGTGGGGCGCCCGCGCCGGCCGTGCTCCAAGGCCGAGAGATAAGCCGCCGAGACGCCGAGCGCATCGGCCATATCCTTCAGGGCAAGGCCGCGCTCGGCGCGCAATTGGCGCAGCTTCACGCCGAAGGGCGTCATCGCTGCCGCCGCAGCAACACGTAAAGGGCGCCGGTCCCGCCATCCTTTGGTTGTGCTGGCGCCCGCGCCAGCACAAAGGTCCGCAGCTTCGGCTCGTCGAGCCAGCGCGGGACGGCGCTGTGCAGGACGCCGCTCTTGCCGGTGATGATGAGAAGGTTGCGCCGCTTCGCACCGGCGCTGTGGACGATAAAGCGATGGAGGGCACGATGCGCCTCGTCCTGCGTCATGCCATGGAGATCGAGCCGCGCCGCGATCGGCATCTCGCCGCGCTTCAAACGCTGCGCGCTGCGGCGATCGAGCCCGGCTTGTCCCCGCCCTGGCGCGCCACCGCTTCCGGGGGAGGGAGCAGGGAGGGACCGGTCGATGGCGATCACGATCTCGGTTTCGCGCAACACTTCGATGCGCGTGCGACTGCCGCGCAATGGCGTCACGTCGCGCATCGCCG
>CAYMNX010000610.1:0-10524 GCA_964391905.1 uncultured Rhizobiaceae bacterium | reverse complement strand
CCCCAACTCATCCGCGAGATTCTTGGTGAGGGACGAGACCCCGACATTGCGGATGGAGGCGATGTAGTTGCCGGCGCGGCGCGCCGCCCCGCCGCCGATATTGATGATCCGGCCCCAGCCATTCTCGATCATATGCGGCGCCACCGCCCGCGCCGCGCGCAAATAGCCCGCGACCTTCACATTGATGTCGAAGAGGAGGTTCTCGCTCGTGACCTGCTCGATCTTTGCCGACGGCACGGTGCCGCCCGGCGCCGCCGCGTCATTGACGAGAATGTCGATGCCGCCCAGCGCGCCGACCGCCGTCGCGACAAGCGCCGCGACCGAGGCGTCTTCGCCCATATCGGCGATGATCGGCACGATCCGTCGCCCGGTCGCTTGCGCGATCTCCGCGGCGGTTGCTTCGAGCGCCGCCTGGCCGCGCGCGGCGATCGCGACATCGACGCCCTCTTCCGCGAGTTGCCGGGCGATCGCCTTGCCGATGCCGCGGCTGCCGCCGGTGACGATGGCGCGCTTGCCCGTCAATTGCAGATCCATGAAACTTCTCCTGCCTTCCGCGAATCCACTCACCGTCTTCGTATACTATCGCCTTGCGGAAGCTATCGTAATGCGATAGTATCGTGGATGATCCGTTCCTTTGGAAATGACCTTGCCCTCGCGGCATGGGATCGGCGCGCAGCGAAGGGCGTTCCCGTTGACATCCTTCGCACAGCTTACCGGAAGCTGGTGCAGATTCACAACGCACGAAGCTTGAACGACCTGCGCTCGCCGCCCGGCAACCGGCTGGAAGCATTGAAAGGAAGACGTCGAGGGCAGCACAGTATTCGCGTGAATGATCAATGGCGGGTCTGCTTCCGCTGGCAAAATGGTGATGCGTATGAAGTCGAAATCTGCGACTACCACGACGAATAGGCGCCGCAAGGCTTTCGCCCCGGTCCATCCGGGCGAAGTGATCTTACGCGATTATTTGGAGCCGCTCGGCATGAGCCAATATGCGCTCGCAAAGGCGCTTGGAATTACGCAGGCGCGGCTTGGCGAGATCGTGCGCGGTAAACGTGCGATCAGCCCCGATACGGCCTTGCGGCTCGCGCGTTATTTCGGCACTTCCGCGGAATTCTGGATCGGGATGCAGGGACAATACGATCTCGAGATCGCGCGCGACGCACAGGAAGCAACGATCGCAAAGGAAGTCACGCCGTATGCGGCGTGATGACCGACATAGAGCGGGAGAAAATCCTATGGCGCAGCATATCGAGGGACCGCTCTATTACGAGCGCATGGGCCGCAGCGGCCCGGTGATTGCTTTCGTCCATCCCAATCCGATGGATCAGTCCTGCTGGATTTTCCAGATGGCGCATCTCTCGACCTGGTATCGCTGCATCGCCATCGACATTACAGGTTATGGCCGCTCGCCCAAGGCGAGCGACGGCCTCACCATGGCCGACATGGCGGCGGCATGCTGGGAAGCGATCGACGAGGCGCTGCCGGGAGAGACTGCGATCCTTGCCGGCTGCTCGGTCGGCTCATCGATCGTGCCCTTCATGTATCATCAGCGGCCGCAGCAGACGGCGGCGCTGATCCTCTCGGGCACCGGCTACAATCCGAAGAAAGAATTCGCCGCGCGTCGGATCGCGGCCTATGCCGCGCGCGGCATCGATTATCGCTGGGACTATACCTTCGAGGATCTGAGCCCGGCCTTTCGTTCAACGCCGCTCGCGCATTTCTTCGCCGATCTCTTCGCCGAGCGCAATTCCTCGGCCGATCTCGACACCATCCTCCGCCAATTCAAGGCGCTGGCTCAGCCCGAGCCCGAAGGTCATCACGAGCGCATCGCCTGCCCCTCGATCATCCTGACCGGCAGCGAGGATGGCGCGCATCAGAGCGCCTTTGCGCTGCAAGCCCGGATTCCCGGCTGCGCGCTCAAGGTCCTGCACGGCGCCGGCCATGCCTGCCAAATCGAGCAGCCCTGGCTCTTCGATCGCTTCATGCTGGAATTCCTGAAGAAGCACGGGCTGTTTCCGTCTCGGCCTAACGCCCGATGAATATTGGTTCGATCACGCCGAGGCCCAGAGGTGCTGCGCCGCGTAGGCGCGCCAGGGTCGCCAGATATTGGCGCGATCGAGCAACTCCATGGACGAATGGCCGCGCCCCTCGCATCGCGCCATCGCGCGGATGAGGCCGATATCGGCGGCGGGAAACGCATCGGGCTCGCGCAGCTGGCGCAGCGCGATGTATTGCGCCGTCCATTCGCCGATGCCGCGAATCGCGCGCAGGCGGCGGACGGCATCCTCGAGCCCGCTGGTCGCATCGAAGAGATGCGGATCGGCAACCGCCGCCGCCGCGACGGCCGAGAGCGCCGCGGCGCGGCTCCTCGGCATGCCGAGCATGGCGAGATCGGCCGCCGCCAACGTATCGGGTCGCGGAAACACATGGGTGATGTCGCCATCGGGCGCCGCGAGCGCTTCGCCATGCGCCGCGACCACGCGGCCGGCGAGACGCTTCGCGCCCGCCACCGTGATCTGCTGACCCAGCACCGCGCGGACCGCCAGCTCGAATCCATCCCACGCGCCGGGCACGCGCAGGCCCGGCCGCGCTTTCACCAGCGGCGCCAGCGCCGGATCCTTGGCGAGATGGGCGCTGATCGCGACCGGATCGGCGGCGAGATCGAAGACGCGCCGCAGCCGCGCGATGATGGCCGGCAACGCCGAAAGCGTCGGGAAGCGCACGGTGGCGCGCAGCGCGTGCCCCTCGGCGCGCTCGACCATGACCGTCCCTTGCGCGCCGCCCAATTCCACCGACCGCGCGTAGCGCTCGGCGGTCACGCGCTCGATGCCGGGAATGGCGCGACGGCGCAGGAACTCGAGCATCGCCGGCCAGTCGTAGGGTGGCTGATAGCGCAGCTTCAAGACGATCTCGCCCTGCACACCCGCCGCGATTTGCCGGCCGCTGCCGCGTCGCAATTCGCCCGGCGCGCGGCCGAAAAGTGTACGAAACGTCTCGTTGAAGCGGCGAATGCTGCCAAAGCCCACGGCGAAAGCGATCTCCGCCATCGACAGCTGCGTCTCGTGGATCAGCTGCTTGGCGAGGAGCACGCGGCGCGTCTGCGCCACGGCGACAGGCGATGCGCCGAGATGCTGGCGGAAGAGCCGCCGCAGCTGCCGCTCGCCGACGCCGAGGCGGCCGGCCAAGGCATCGACGTCGGCCTCGTCCAAGGCGCCGAGCTCGATAAGGGCGAGCGCCCGCGACACGGTATTGGACGTGCCGCGCCACGCGCCAAGATCGGGCGCAGTCTCGGGCCGACAGCGCAGGCAAGGACGAAATCCCGCCTCCTGCGCGGCCGCGGCCGTCGGAAAGAAAATCACATTCTCCACGCGCGGCGTACGCGCCGGACAGATCGGGCGGCAATAGATGCCGGTCGTCTTGACGGCGGTGAAGAAGCGGCCGTCGAAGCGCGCGTCGCGCAGACAGACCGCGCGATAGCAAGCGTCATGATCGAGATCCATGCCCCGAATCTGGGCCGCCATCGCGCCATCGTCTAGCGGTTTTCGGACGTCGTCATCGGGCTGCGTTACCGCAAGGCTGGCCCGATGGATGTCAGCTTACGCGCCGGGTGAGACGTGCCGGGCGAAAATCGATTTTCTCGGAAACGCTATCCACGACCCGTGATCTCGATGACCATCTTCTGCAGCAGAGCAGTACGGTGATGGCGATCAGCATGCCGGCAACCACATCCACGGCATAATGGGCGCCGTCGAACGGCGTTGCGGCGATCAACACCGAGTTGAGGCCGAGTACCGGCCACCGAACATAGGGCAGCCGCCAGCAAGCCCAAATAAAGAGGCAGGCGGCTTGGGTGTGATAGCTCGGAAATGTAACGATCCCATTCAGGTCGTCGAACGAGATCCGATGGCTACCCGCCGAGCGCATGTAGTCGAGCGCCGCAAGCCAACTCCCTCCGCCATTGGCGCGCGCGGGCATGAAAACGAAGATCACGAGCGTCGCCGCGAGCGTAACACCGATCGCAAGCGTGTAGCTTTTCAGACGCTCGCGCTGACCTGCAACGGCGAGGGCGGCGCCAACGAGAAGGAATTGCGGCTGCAGGCTCGCGTAAGCGATGTCGAGCGCGTGGGTAAAGAGCGGATGCTGCAAAATGAAAGTAACATAGTCTTTCTGATTGAAGCCGATCGCCGCATCAGCAGATTGCAGCCAGGCATCGCGATAAGGAAATTGGCTGCCGAGCGCCGCAGCAGCGAAGGAGATCAACACTCCCAGCAGCAGAATGAGAAGTATTTTCAGCGTTGCGCCGATGAGGTCGCCAAGTCTGGGCGCAGGCCGCCAATACCGGTAGATGGCCGTCGCCCCCGCCAATAGCGGAAAGACAGCCAAGTATTGTCCCTTGTGACCGAGGGAGAGGCCCGTACCGGTCGCGGCAAGAGTAATGACGGCGGCGAGCGCAAAGGCCGTGACGAGCTTCCATTCCGGTGACAAAGTGCTTTTCCCGACTACGCGGATGGGCCGATGGCATCAACTTTCCTTGCGGGAATAGCCTATCTCGTAATTATTAAGAGATTCTCCGGGCAATAGCCTCGGCGCCCACTCGAGATCGCGGAGGCGCTGGCCTGTCATGATCGCGTCCGAAAACCGCCAGAGGCAACGGCCCGGCGACGCCATATTCTTTGCTCTGACATTGGAGCCATGATCATGAGCCAACAGACTTTCACGCTCGAACACCTCGCCACGCCGACCGGCCGCATGCTGCTCGTCACCGACGACAGGCAGCGCTTGCGCGCGCTCGACTGGGCGGACCACGAGCCGCGAATGCAGCGGTTGCTGCGCCTTCACTATGGCGCGAATGGAGTGGCGCTGCGCGAGGCCGCGCGCCCCTCGCCGGCGCGTGCGGCGCTCCTCGCCTATTTCGACGGCGATTTTGACGCGATCGCCGATATGCCGACCGCGACCAACGGCACGGAATTCCAGCGCCAGGTCTGGGACGCGCTACGCCGCATCCCAGCCGGGCAGACGGTGAGCTATGGTGGCCTCGCGACCGCGATTGGCCGTCCGGCCGCCATTCGCGCGGTGGGCTTGGCGAATGGCTCGAACCCGATCGCGATCGTCGTCCCCTGTCATCGCGTGATTGGCGCCGATGCGTCGCTCACGGGCTATGGCGGCGGGCTCGAGCGCAAGCGCTGGCTCCTGACGCATGAGCGAGCCGATCCGCGCTTCTCCTTGAAGGCGTTCAGTGCTGCATCTGCATGATCTGGTCCATCGGCAGCATCATGTTGGCATTCATGCGCGACATGATCCAGATGGAGCCGACGATGACCAGCAACACGATCAACACGCCGAAGGCCAGCGCCATGACATTGTTGACGTTGTCCGGCCCGGTCGTGATGTGGAGAAAGAAGACGAGATGGACGCCCATTTGCGCAATCGCCAGCACCGCGAGCGCGATCGGAATGCTCGGTTCCCAGACGAGCGTGGTGCGCGCGACGAAGAACGACACGCAGGTGAGCAGCGTCGCGAGCCCGAGGCCGATCAGATAGACGCCGACGCCGTGGACCGGCTCGTGTGCCTCCAGCCCTTCATAGCCCGGCGGCGTATCGCCGCGATGGGTTTCCTTCGTGCGCTCGGGATAACTCATGTCACGGCTCCCAGCAAATAGACCATGGAGAAGAGTCCCACCCAGATGATGTCGAGGGCATGCCAGAAGAGGCTGAAGCACAGAATCCGCCTCAGAATGTCGGCGCGGTAGCCCTTGGCGTAGACCTGCGCCATCATCGTCAGCAGCCAGAGAAGGCCCGCGGTCACGTGGAGGCCGTGGCAGCCGACCAGCGTAAAGAAAGCGGAAAGAAAAGCGCTTCGCGTCGGCCCCGCGCCCATCGCGATCAATCCCATGAACTCGCGGATTTCAAGGCCGATAAACGCGGCGCCGAGAAGGAAGGTGACGGCCATCGCGCCGTAGAACCAGTTGTCACGCTGCGTCTGCGCGCCGAGGCTTGCAAGTCCGCAAGCGAAACTCGACAGCAGCAGGCACGCGGTCTCGAGCGCGGTGTTGCTCAAATCGAAAAGATCACGGCCGCTCGGCCCACCCGCGGTCTCGTGGTAGAGCACCGCATAGGTCGCAAAGAGCGCCGAAAACATCACGATATCGCTGAGGAGGAAAATCCAAAAGCCGAAGGCGACAACGATGCGCTTCGACACCAGCACGTCGGCGCCGTGGGCCGCGCCGCGCTGGCGCTCCTGCAGCGGCGTGCGATACCCGATGCGATCGGCATCGGCGGTGGCGTCTAACCCGGTCATAACGCCGCTCCCGAGGCGCCGAGCGCGGCCCGGCGCGCGCTGCGGTTCGCGCGATCGAGGCTCGCGACAATCTCGGCCGGAATGATGTCTTCGACGCGATCGCGCCAGGCGAAGACGACGAAGGTCGCGTAGGCGCCGATCGCGGCGACGATCACGAGCCACCAGATGTGCCAGATCAGCGCAAAGCCCATGAAGCTTGCAAAGAATGCGCAAATGAAGCCGGTCGGGCTATTCCGGGGCATTTCGATTTCGGTATAGCGCGGCTCACCGGCGGCACGGGGCGCGCCCTCCCCTTGCGCGCGTGCGCGCTGCTTCATGCGCCAATAGGCCTCCTCGCCTTCGACCCGGGGGAGTACCGCAAAATTGAAAGCGGGCGGCGGCGAAGCCGTCGACCATTCGAGCGAGCGCCCGTCCCACGGATCGCCGGTCAGATCGCGCAGCGCCTCGCGCTGGCGAATGCTCACGGCGAGTTGCGCCACTTGCAGGATGATCCCGACAAGGATGGTGAGGGCGCCCAAGGCAGCGACCAGCAGCCACGGACGCCAAGCGGCGACGTCATAGTGCTGCAGGCGCCGCGTCATGCCTTCAAGGCCGAGGACGTAAAGCGGCATGAAGGCGAGATAAAAACCGACGAGCCAGAACCAGAACGCGGCCTTGCCGAGACCCTCATGGAGGCGGAAGCCGAAGGCCTTGGGGAACCAGAAATTGTAGCCGGCGAAGGCGCCGAACAGCACGCCGCCAATGATGACGTTGTGGAAATGGGCGACGAGGAAAAGGCTGTTGTGGAGCACGAAATCGGCCGGCGGCTCCGCCAGCAACACGCCAGTCACGCCGCCGATGACGAAAGTGACCATGAACCCTATCGCCCACAACATCGGGGTCGCATAGGTGACGCGGCCGCCGAACATCGTGAAAATCCAGTTGAAGATCTTCACCCCCGTCGGGACGGCGATGATCATCGAGGCGATGCCGAAAAGCGCATTGACATCGGGGCCGGCGCCCATGGTGAAGAAATGGTGCAGCCACACCATGAAAGAGATGATGCAGATCGCCATGGTCGCGGCCACCATCGAGCGATAGCCGAAGAGGGGCTTCTTCGAGAAGGTCGAGACCACCTCCGAGAAAATGCCGAAGGCGGGCAGGATGAGGATGTAGACCTCGGGATGTCCCCAGGCCCAGATCAAATTCATGAACATCATCACATTGCCGCCGCCCTCGTTGGTGAAGAAATGAAAGCCCAGATAACGGTCGAGCAGCAGCATCGCGAGAGTCGCCGTGAGAATGGGAAAAGCGGCGACGATCAGCAGGTTGGAAGCGAGCGTCGTCCAGCAAAACATCGGCATGCGCATATAGGTCATGCCCGGCGCGTGCAGCTTCAGAACGGTGGTCACGAGATTGACGCCGGCGATGAGCGTTCCAACGCCGGAAATCTCAAGCGACCAGAGATAGTAGTCGACACCGACGCCGGGCGAGTAGGTAAGCTCGGAGAGGGGCGGAAAAGGCAGCCAGCCGGTGCGTGCGAACTCGCCGACAACGAGAGAAATATTGACCAAGAGCGCGCCCGTCGCGGTCAGCCAAAATCCGACCGAATTGAAGGTCGGAAAGGCGACGTCGCGAACGCCGAGCTGCAACGGCACGACGAAATTCATCAGCCCGATGACGAAGGGCATCGCGACAAAGAAGATCATCAGCGTGCCATGCGCCGAGAAGACCTGGTTGTAATGCTCGGGCGGCAGGTAGCCGGGACCATCGAACGCGACCGCCTGTTGGGTGCGCATCATGATTGCGTCGGTGAAGCCACGCAGGAGCATCACCATCGCCAGCAGCACGTACATGATGCCGATGCGCTTGTGGTCGACGCTGGTGATCCACTCATTCCAGAGATAGGGCATATGCCCCTTCACCGTCACCCAGAGGAGGACGCCGATGATCACGACGACGACCAGGCCGCCGGCGATCAATGGGATCGGCTGGTTGAACGGAATGGCGTCCCAGCTCAATTTTCCAAGCATGCTAGCGCTCCGTCCGGGGGGACACCTCGCGGCTGGGCCGCCCCGTTTGCGGCCCGGGACCCGGCGGCAGCTCCTGCGTGACGATCTGCTGGAACAGCGACGGCGTGACCGCGCCGTAGGTGAAAGGGGTGGCGATCACGCTTTGCCTGGCGAGATCCTCATAGGCCTTCGCATCGAGGCTCGGTCCCCGGTTGCGCGTCGCATCGATCCAGGCGCTGAACTGCGCCGTCGGCACCGCCTCGACCGCGAAATGCATATCGGGGAAGCCGTCGCCGCTGAAATGGCTGGCGATGCCGCGAAACGTGCCCGGTGCATCGGCTTGCAAATTGAGCTGCGTGCGCATCCCATTCATCGTGTAGATCATGCTGCCGAGCTGCGGGATGAAGAACGCGGTCATCACGCTGCCCGAGGTCAGCGCGAAACGGATGGGGGTGCCGGCCGGGATCACCAGCCGGTTGACGCTCGCCACGCGCTGATCGGGATAGATGAAGAGCCATTTCCAATCGAGCGACACGGCTTGGATCTCGAGCGGCGCCTTGTCCGACGCCAAAGGCGTCATCGGATCGAGCCGATGCGATCCAATCCAGGCAACGCCGCCCAGAAGGATGATCACCATGAGCGGGATCGACCAGACCACGAGCTCGATCCGGCCTGAATATTCGAAATCGGGCAAATACGTCGCTTTGGTATTGGAGGCGCGATACCACCAAGCAAAGGCGAAAATGGCGATGATCGTCGGCACCACGATCGCCAGCATGATGGCGAGCGAGTCGAGGAGGATCATCTTGTCGGCGATACCGACGCTTCCTTTGGGGTTGAGGAGGGCCGCCTGGCATGAGGCGAGAGCGAGCGGCAGCAGCAGAACGATCCGGCGTTTCTTTCGCGTCCTCATCGGCGGACGCCACGCTGACGCGCTCTCGCGTTTCGATATCGCGTCAGCCGGTCGGGCATCGCGAATCTCCTCATCTCCACGCATCGGCGTCGATCCCTCGAACGAGACACCCCTGCGCAACTACACCCGCGATGCTGCGGCGCACCACGCTTGCAGAGCAACGCAACATCCGCCGTCCCGGTTCCATATGCGAAAACAACTGGGTGGCGGCCAGATGAGCCGCAACCGCGACCCCGTGGCCAAAATGCCGCAGCGCACGCAAATTCGGAGCGCTGCCTTTCGATGCGGCAGCGCATGGTGCAGGGGGTCCGGCAGAGCGCTGAGCCCAGGACCGCCATGCGCTCGCTCTTTTCTGAGGAGAGGTCTTGATCCCGCCTCACCGCACGCTTAAATGTACGTAAATTACGTTCATTTGTCAGGGGCGGCACATGGCGAGCGAGGCACAGATTACGGCGAATCGGCGCAATGCGCAGAAAAGTACCGGACCGAGAACCGCGGAAGGCAAGGCGGCGGTGGCGCAGAATGCGTTGCGTCACGGCCTCACGGCCCGGCAAGTGGTGTGCTTTGATGAGAAAGCACAAGACTTCGCGGCTTATCACGAGGCGCTGCGGGCCGCTTTCGACCCGGCCGATGCGATCGAGGAGCAACTCGTCGAGCGGATTGCGCTCTGCGCCTGGCGGATGCGGCGCCTCAGCCGTATCGAGGCGAGGCTGATCGACTCCTACGAGGGGTGCGATATCCGCGTCTATGGCACGCAGCTCGCCACGGTGATCGATCGCGCGCCCCCCGGTCGCGCGACGCTGTCGCGCTATGAGGCCGCGCTCGCCCGCGCGCTCCCGCGCGCGCCCCTGTTGGTGGCGCGCCGCCCGGCGCGCGGCCGCGGCGAGTTCGTGTTGGCACCGCTCGCCGTCGAGGTCGCGGGGCTCGATGCGCAGGCCGATGGGATCTCACGGCCGTCCGATGAAAATGAAAATTGCGAAACAAAGCCAATCGCGCAGGCGCTTTCTCACCCCGACTCTCCGGCCGATCGGGAGACGGAGATCGCTTCGGGGAAATTAAGGATGCGCGGGAGAAGCGCGCTTTATGCGGCGATCGGCAGCGGGCGGGCCGCCTTGACAGCGGCCGGAGCAGGCCCTTAAGTTGCGCCGCCTCTCGAAGGGGATTGTTGAAGCTTTACGAGCGGTTCGCCCGTGGACGAACGCGAGAAAGTTGACCCCCTGAAGGAGCTGGGGGAGCGGCTCGACAAGGCCCGCCAACAAACGCGGCGGCCTCAACGCGAGGCACCTCAGGAGGGAACCAGTTCCGCCTTGGCGCTCGGCTGGC
>CAYMNX010000609.1:0-7333 GCA_964391905.1 uncultured Rhizobiaceae bacterium | reverse complement strand
CAGCGTCGGTCACGTCATCGACGAGATTCGCTGGGCGATAAAGGCGTTCCCGGAGGTGAAGGAAATTTTCTTCGACGACGACACGTTCACCGACGACGCGCCACGGGCCGAGGCGATTGCGCGCGAGCTCGGCAAGCTCGGCGTGACCTGGTCGTGCAATGCCAAGGCCAATGTCAGGCGTGAGACGCTGAAGATCCTGCGCGAGAATGGCCTGCAGTTGTTCGTCTGCGGCTACGAGTCGGGCAACCAGCAGATCCTGCACAACATCAAGAAGGGGATGCTCATCGACGTCGCGAAGCGGTTCACGCGCGATTGCCACGAGCTCGGCATCACCATCCACGGCACCTTCATCCTCGGCCTGCCGGGCGAGACGAAGGTGACGATCGAGGAGACGATCAAATTTGCGACCGAGATCAATCCGCACACGATCCAAGTCTCACTCGCCGCGCCCTATCCAGGGACGTTCCTCTACCAGCAGGCGGTGGAGAATGGCTGGCTCGATGCGAAGCACGCGGAGCTGATCGACGAGCGCGGTATCCAGATCGCGCCGCTGCACTACCCGCATCTCTCGCATGAGGAGATCTTCGATTCCGTCGAGACCTTCTACAAGCGCTTCTATTTCCGTGCCGGCAAGATCGCCTCGATCGTCGGCGAGATGGTGCGGAGCCCCGAGATGATGCGGCGCCGGCTGCGCGAGGGGGTCGAGTTCTTCCATTTCTTGCGCGAGCGCGAACTGGCGCACTGATGGTTCGTTTCGCACGACGGCTCGCTGCTAAAGATTCGCGCTTCGTCTGCGCTACGCGTTCCTAGCGGCCGTTGCCGTTGCGCCGGATCGGGCCTAAGAGCGCCGGCAGCACGATGAAGGTACAGACGAGCGTATAGGTGAGGGCGAGCGTCAGGAGCTTGCCCATATCCGCCGTGCCGGGATGATTCGAGAGCGCAAGGCTGCCGAAGGCGGTCCCCGTGGTGAGGGCGCTGAAGAGAATGGCGCGCGCCGTGCTCGAGGTCAGGAGATCGGCGGTCCCCGCGCGCCAGCGCATCACGAAATAGATGTCGAACGATACGCCGATGCCGAGGAGAAGCGGCAGCGCGATAATGTTGGCGTAGTTGAGCGGCAGGCCGGCGATGACGCCGGTCGCCAGCGTCATCAGCCCAGCGAGGATAAGGGGCGCCAGGACCAGCGCGACATCGCCGAGGCGGCGCAGCACGACGGCCAGAAGGATCGCGATCGCGACCAGGGCGATGATGCCCGCGGTCATGAAGGCGCGTGTCACCGTATTGGCCGATTCCTGGATCGTGACGGGCGTCCCGGTCGCGTTCGGCGCCACGGCGCGCACTGCGGCGACGAATTGCGTCAGCTGCGCATTGTCGCGGACATCTCCCTTGGGAAAGACCTCGATCCGGGCTTTTCCGTCTTTCGCGATCCAGTCCTGTTTGACGTCGGGCGGCAGATTCTCGAACGTCACCTTCTGCGCGTCGAGCGAGGTCCGCAACTCGTCGAGTCGGCGCGCCGCATTGGCCGAAAGATTGGCAACCAGCTGCGGCAGCACGGCGCGTCCGCGCGCCATCACGCCGGCGAGGGCGTTCGCCAGCCGCTCGGCTGATTTGCTGCCCTTTGCCGCGAGCGCTTTCGTGTCTTCGTGGAAATCCTGGACGGCGGCGAGGACTTGGTCGTCGCTGGGCGGCGGTCGGATCCCGGCGGGGTAGAGCGACGGCCCTAGGAGCGTGCGCGTGTCCTGCAGGATCGCGAGCTTGGCATCTTGATCGTCGGGTATGAAGCTCTGGACGGTAACCGTTTGCCCCACCTCCGGCACTTCGTCGAGGCGCTTGGCGACCGCAACGGCTTGATCGACCGAGGGCTCGAGGATTTCGATCGTGTAGGGTGTCGAATTGGGATCCGCCATCAGATCGAAGAGCGTCGCGACGGCTTCCGAGTTGCGGCTCTGCAGATTCAAGGGATTGAAGTCGAAGCGCAGCCAAGGAAGGGTCGCGGCGCAAGCGAGCGCGATGAGCACGGCCCCGATCGCAACCAAGGGCCGATGGTTCAGGAGAAAGGCATCGATCGGCGCCGCCCAGCGGAAACCCACAGGTCGAGGCTCGCCGCGCACATGCGTCAGGACGAGGAGCGCCGGCAGCAACGACAAGTTGAGGACGAAGGCGATCAGCATGCCGACGCCCGCGATCAGCCCCAGATCGGATACGCCCGTGTAATCCGTCGGCACAAAGGCGAAGAATCCGACCGCCGTGGCGGCGGCGGCGACGGAAAGCGGCCCACCAATGCCGGTCGCGGTTCGCTGCAGCGCCTCGCGGAGATCGCCGGTGCGGAATCTCTCATCGCGATAGCGAATGCTGAACTGGATGCTGAAATCGATCGTTATGCCGACGAACAAGACGGCGAAGGCGACCGAGATCGGGTTGAGGGCGCCGACCGCCGCCGCGGCGAAGGTCGCCGACGCGACGAGCCCGACCACCAAGGTGCCAATGATCGCAATGACGATGCGAACCGAGCGCAGGCCAAGGAACAGCCAGAGGCAGAGGAGGGTGATCGAGAGGCCGGCGGAGAAGCCCGCACCTTCGGAGAGCGCGGCGAGCTGATCGTCGGAGAGCGCCACATCGCCCGTGATGCGCACCCGGACGCCGCGATCGGGCGTAAGGCCCAAGGCATTGGCTTGCGCCCGGATCACGCGCTGCGCCCGCGCTCCTGGCTCGAGCGCGTCGTAGTCGAGCACCGGCTTCACGAGGATGAAGTGGCGCAACTCGCGCGGATCGGCGCTGCGGCCGCTCAAGAGTGTCTGCCAGGAGAGCGGCGCGTAGCGGCCCTTGAGCGAAGCGTCGATCGCATCGGCAATGGCGTTGAACGGCTGGTCGAGGGTTGCCGGGGCGATGTCGCCATGAAGCGCGCCTTCCGACAGCAGATCGAGCGTTCCGAACACGCCGGCGAGGCTCGGATCGGAGGCGAGCGTGCCGAGCAGCGGTTGCGCCGAAATCAGCTGGTCGGCGAAATCCTGCACCTCCGATCGCGGCAGAAACAGCAGCCCGTTGCGGGCGAAGAATTCGCCGCTGCCGGGAATACGGATGGAGGTGAAAAGGTCCGGCCGCTGGCCCAACCGCTCAGCGAGCGCGGCGGTCGCATCGGAGGTCTGGTCGGGCGTCGCACCGTCGATGACGATCGCGAGAAGGTCGGTATTCTGCGGGAAAGCCTCGTTGAACTCGCGCTCCTGCTGGCGCCAGGGGACATCGCTCGCGATCAGCTTGCCGAGATCGGTGTCGATCGAGATATGGGACGCCGTGTAGAAGCCGCCGATCACGGCGAGCACGAAATAGATGGCCGTCAATACGAGCGCATAGCGCCGGCTCAGCTCGACAACACGGGCGGCGATTCGACCCATCGCCGCTCAGCCCTTACTGCCTCTTGCCGTGATCCGGTAGGCCGATCGCTGCGCCATGGCGCCTTTTATTGAGGACCGCCAGCCGCGGCGCAAGCTTCAATTTCGCGGCGGCGGACCGAAACGGAAATCCGGCTGAACCGACGGCAGGACCAGGATTTCCGGCTTTTCCGGCAACGTCGCCCTTGACAGGTCCGTGCGCGGCTCTTCGCTGCGCCGCACCGGAAAGCGATCGTTCATCCGCGCGAGAAAACGCTCGAGCTGGCTCGGTCCAAAGTAATGGACCGGGATGATGAGCCGCGGCTTGATCTGATCGATCACCGCGATGATGTCGTACTGCGAGAGAGAGTAGGCGCCATCGACCATCGGGATCAGCACGTCGATCTGACCCAGCGCCGCAAGCTGCTCGGGCGCCAGCGTGTGCTGGAGGTGACTCAAATGCGCGATACAGAGATCCGCGACCTCGAAGACGAAGATCGAATTGCCGTTGAACTCAGTGCCGCCGGTGAACCAGTTCCGCACATTGGTCGGCACGTTGCGCACGCGTACATCCTTGAGGGTCAGGTCCCAATGCGCTGGACCCTCGCCTTGATCCCAGCCGCGCAGGACATAAGGAATGCGCGGATCGGGATGATTGGTGAAATGCGTGTCATGGAAATGATTCATCGTCGCGATGTCGGGCGGAAAAGGCGGCGGAAAATAATCGTTGAGGTCGGTAACGATGCTCACGCCTTGCGGGCTCTGGAGGAGGACACTCGCATGGCCGATGAATGTGAGCTGCACCGTCGCGGCGGGCGCATCGGCCGGCGTCCATGCCGCGAGACGGAGCGGCGGCTGCCGTGCCGCGATATTGGGCTCGCATCCTGCTGCGAGGGCAAGGCTCGGGCCGAGAAAGGCGAGACAGGAGAGAAGCGCGATGAGACGGGAAAGCATGGCCGGCCTCATTTCGTCGATGCGGCATTATGCGTCCGACGCCACGATATCGGCTAGGCGGCTTTTTGATTGCGCGGCTCTGGCGGACGTTGTTTGCTAACAAAAACGTGAATGAGAGCGAGCATGGCCCCAACCCGAAGCACTGTCACTCAACTTGCAGCCGATCTCGATGCCGGCCGCACCACGAGCCGCCAGCTCGTCGAGGCGGCCCTGGCGCGAATCGGCGATCCGGCGGGCGAGGGCAAGCGCAGCTTTCGTCATGTTTATGCCGCGGAAGCGCTCGACGCCGCCGATGCCCAGGACAAGTTGCGCAAGGCCGGCTACCGCCTGTCGCCCCTGGCCGGCTTGCCGATCTCGATCAAGGACCTCTTCGATGTCGCGGGCGAGCGCAGCCTGGCCGGCTCGATCGCGCTCGACGATGCGGCGCCGGCGCGGCAGGACGCGACGGTCGTCGCCCGGCTCAAAGCCGCCGGTGCCGTCATCATCGGCCGTACCAATATGACGGAATTCGCGTTTTCGGGCGTCGGCATCAACCCGCATTACGGCACGCCCGGGAACCCGTGGGACCGGGCGCGGATTCCGGGCGGCTCCTCCTCGGGCGCCGCGGTCTCGGTGGCGGATAGCCAGGCCGTCGTCGCGATCGGCAGCGATACCGGCGGATCGGTGCGCATTCCGGCGGCGCTGTGCGGCCTCGTCGGCTTCAAGCCGACGCAGCACCGCGTGCCGCGCGACGGGACCCTGCCGCTCTCGACCACGCTCGATTCGGTGGGGCCGCTCGGCAACAGCGTCGCCTGCTGCGCCATCGCCGATGCCGTCATGGCGGGAGAGGAGCCGGTCCGGCCGCCAGCGACCGATCCTTCGGGTTTGCGGCTTGCCGTTCCGCGCGGCAGCTTTTTGTTCGACGAGCTCGACGCCGAGGTCGCGGCCGGCTTCGAGCGCGCTTGCGCGCTCCTATCTCGCGCCGGCGCCCGGGTCTACGATCTGGCGCTGCCCGAGCTTGCGCAATACGCGACGATCAATGCAAAAGGCGGCTTCTCGCCGCCCGAGGCCTATGCCTGGCATGCCGAGCTCTTGGCGCGGCGCGGCCAGGATTACGATCCGCGCGTCCGGCAGCGCATCGCGCGCGGCGCCGAGATGAGCGCACCCGACTATATCCGGCTGATCGAGGATCGCGCGCGATTCATCGCGCAGATCGAGGCACGGACGCGCGATTGCGACGCGCTCATCGTGCCGACGGTCGCGGTGATCGCGCCGCCGATTGCGCGCTTTGCGGAAGATGCGGATTTCTTCCGCCTCAACGCGCGCATCCTGCGCAATCCGAGCCTCGTCAATTTTCTCGATCGCTGCGCCATCACCCTGCCGGTGGCGCGAGCCGGCGAGGCGCCGGTCGGGCTCATGCTGATCGGCGCTCATGGTGGCGACAAGCGGCTTTTGGCGATCGCGCAGGGGCTCGAGGCGGTGCTGGCGAAAGGGCTCGACAGCCAGGCTTAAGCCGAGCTTTCGGTGAGCCGGACCGGACGCTGACCGAGGAGGCGCTGCAGCCGCGCCAGGATCTCGCCCAAGCTATGGCCGCTGGCGATGCGGTGACGCCCCGTGAGCAGGATATAATCGCCCTGCCGGCTGGTCCCGGGTGCCCCTTTGACGATCGTGTAGAGCGGCAGTTCCTGGGTGCGGCGAAATATCGAGAACAGCGCCGCGCCGTCATGCTGGTCGATGGCGTAATCGCGCCACTCGCCGCGCATCACCTGCCGCGTGTAGAGCGACAAGAGTTGATTGAGCTCCGCGCGGGTGAAGAACACACGCTTGTGCCGACGGCGGAAATCGTTGAGGCGAAAGACGGTGCTCATCGCGGGCGACAGTGTTTCCGATTTTGGGCGCAACGTCCAGCCCTTCGCCCGCGGGGCCCGATCGGCCGTTTGCGCCGCGCGCGGCGGCACGTTAAGGTAGCGCGCTTTCGCTGCATTCGGGATTTGCGTTGAGCGACATTTTCCGCGAAATCGACGAAGAGCTGCGGCGCGATAATCTACAGCAATTGTGGGCGCGCTTCGGCAAATACATCATTGCGCTCGCCGTCTTGGCCGTTCTTGCCACGGCCGGCTTCATGGGCTGGCGCGAGTATCAGCAGCGCCAGCGCGAGGCCGAAGGCGTGCGCTATGCCGCCGCCCTCGATCTGGCGCGCCAAGGCAAGAACGAGGCTGCGGCCGAGGCTTTCGGCACGCTCGGCCAAGCCTCGGGCGGCAGGGCCGCCCTGGCGCGTCTCGAAGCGGCTGCGGCCAAGGTCAAAGCCGGCGATGTCGCCGGTGCAATCACGATTTATGATGGGCTCGCGGTCGATGGCGCCGCGGATCCGGTCTTTCGCGACGTCGCCACGCTGCTGTCGGCGCGCTACGGCCTCGATAAGGGCGATCCGCGCGCGATCATCACCCGGCTTCAACCGCTCACCAATGCCAACAATCCGTGGCACGGCCTCGCGCTCGAGCTGACGGCGCTGGCCGAGCTGAAGGCCGGCGACAAGGCCAAGGCACGCGCCGATTTCGACCTTCTCGCCAAGGACAATACGGTCGCTCAAGGCGTGCGCCAGCGCGCGACGGAAATGCGCGAGGCGATCGCGCCGTGAAGAGTGTCGCGGCGCTTCGCCCTTTCTTTCTTCTCGCTCTCGCCGCGGCGACGCTCGGCGCTTGCGACAGCGCGAAGCAGATTTTCGCCGACAAGAAAACGCCGCTTCCGGGCAAGCGCATCTCGGTGCTCAATCTCGAGCACAGCCTGCGCCCCGACCCGCAGCTCAACGCGTTGCAGATCCGCGTGCCGAAGCCTTACGACAATACCGCCTGGCCGGCCGCCGGCGGCTATCCCGATCACGCGATGTATCATCTCGCCCTCGGCGACAAGCTCGAGCGCGCCTGGCGCGCTGATGCCGGCGACGGCGCCTCGCGCTATGGCCGTGTCGTCGCACAGCCGGTGGTCGCCAATGGCCGCGTCTACACCATGGATGCGCAAGACGTGGTCTCGGCTTT
>CAYMNX010000608.1:0-10203 GCA_964391905.1 uncultured Rhizobiaceae bacterium | reverse complement strand
GGTTCTCGGCGCGGGCGGCGCGGCGCGCGCCGTTGTCGCGGCGCTTCTCGACGAAGGTGCGCAAGAGGTGCGGCTCGTTAATCGCACCCCCGAACGTGCAACAAAGCTCGCGAAAGAGCTCGGCGGCCAGGTCAGGGGCATCGCCTGGGAAACGCGTGACCGTGCGCTCGAAGGCGCGAGCCTGCTCGTCAACGCAACGAGCCTCGGCATGGAAGGACAGCCCGCACTCGAGCTGCCGCTCGATCGTCTGCCTCGCGAGGCGGTGGTGAACGACATCGTCTATGTGCCGCTCGAGACGCCGCTTCTCGCCGCGGCGCGGGCGCGGGGCAATCGCTGCGTCGACGGGCTCGGCATGCTGCTTCACCAGGCGCAGCCCGGTTTCGCAGCATGGTTCGGGGTAATGCCCGAGGTCACGCCCGGCTTGCGACGGGCAGTGCTGGCGACATTGCAAAAATGAAGATCCTCGGCCTCACGGGCAGCGTCGGCATGGGCAAGAGCACGGCCGCCGCGATGCTGAAGCGCATGGGCATCCCCGTCTATGACGCCGATGCGGCGGTTCATCGCATGATGGCGAAGGGTGGGATCGCGGTGGCGGCCGTGGCTAAGGCCTTTCCCGGTGTCGAGAAGGACAGCGCCATCGATCGCGCGGCGCTGGGCAAGCGCGTCTTCGGCAAGGACGCGGCGATGAAGCGGCTCGAAGCGATCATCCACCCGCTCGTACGCGAAGATGAGAAGCGCTTCCTTGATGCGATGCGCCGCCGCGGCACGCCGCTCGTCGTGATGGACGTGCCGCTGCTCTTCGAGTCGGGCCGGGAGAAGCGCTACGACGCGACCATGGTCGTCTCGGCGCCCGCTTTCGTGCAGCGCGCGCGGGTCATGGCGCGGCCAGGCATGACCAAGGCGCGATTCGCTGCCATCCTCAAGCGGCAAATGCCCGATGCCGAGAAGCGCCGCCGCGCCGATTTCGTCGTGCCGAGCGGCCTCGGCCGCGCCGTGACCTGGCGTGCGCTGCGCCATGTGCTGCGGACTCTTGGAGCCGAGACTCCGATCGATTAGACTCAGCGCGATGCGCGAGCTGGTCATCGATACGGAGACGACGGGACTTGATCCCAATGACGGACATCGCATCGTCGAGATCGCGGTGATCGAGCTCGTCAACCATCTGCCGACCGGCAAATATTTTCACTGCTACGTCAATCCCGAACGCGACATGCCCGATGCGGCCTTCGCGATTCACGGCCTGACGGCCGAGTTTCTCGCAGGCCATCCGCCTTTCGCCGTGGTCGCGCCCCAATTCCTGGAATTCGTCGGCACGGATCCGCTCGTCATCCACAATGCCGAGTTCGATCTCGCCTTCTTGAATGCGGAATTGAAGCGCGCAGGTCTGGCGCCGCTCGCCATGCCCTTTACCGACACGCTGCAGCTCGCACGCCGCCGCTTTCCCGGACAGGCAGCCAATCTCGACGCGCTCTGCCGCCGCTTCGCGATCGATCTGAGCAGCCGCGAGAAGCACGGCGCCCGCATCGACGGCGAGCTCCTCGCCGCCGTCTATCTCGAGCTGATCGGCGGTCGCCAGCCGGTCTTCGATCTGACCGCGACGGTCGTCACCGCCGCCGCGAGCGCAGTGCAGCGCATCGCGCGACCGCCGCGGCCGCATGCGGCGACACCCGACGAGCTCATCGCGCATCAGGCGCTGCTCGCCAAGATAAAACAGCCGCTCTGGACGCTCTGACCTAATCACCCTCTCGTGACCATCGCGGTCTTGACCCTATGCGCGAGGCCGTGATACTTAAGTCCATGCTTAACTATTCGGCGCCGCTCGATCTGATGTTCCAGGCCTTGGCCGATCCGACGCGGCGGGCGATGGTCGAGCGGCTCGCCCGCGGCCCCGCCTCGGTCAGCGAGCTTGCCAAGCCCCTGCCGATCTCGTTACCGGCGGTGGTGCAGCACCTACAGGTCTTGGAGACGAGCGGTCTCATTCGCTCGGAGAAAATCGGCCGCGTCCGCACCTGCCGGATCGAGGCTAAGGCCTTGCGCACCGCCGAGCATTGGATCGCGGCGCGGCGCTCGATGTGGGAGCGGCGCCTCGATCGGCTCGGCGAGTACCTTGCCGCGCAACAGGATGACGAGAATGAAGGGAGCAAATGATGACCGAGCGATCGACCGCCCACGCGACTTTTGTGATCGAACGCCAATATGCGGCCTCGCCCGCGCGCGTGTTCAAGGCCTTTGCCGATCCCGCTGCGAAGCGGCAGTGGTTCGGTGGGCCATCAGAATGGCAAAAGGAAGAGCTCGAATTCGATTTCCGAGTTGGCGGCCGCGAGCGCCTCTCGGGCAGGCCAAAGGATGGACCTGCGCATATTTTCGAGGCGATCTACCAGGACATCGTGCCGAACGAGCGCATCATCTACGCCTATTCCATGTATTTCGACGATCAGCGCATCTCGGTCTCGCTCGCGACCATCGAGCTCAAGCCGCGCGACGGCGGCACGCAGCTCACCTTCACCGAGCAGGGCGTATTTCTCGACGGTTACGATGATGCCGGCCAGCGCGAGCATGGCACGGGCTGGCTTTTGGACAAGCTCGGCGCATCGCTCTAACGTGACTCCACCCGCGCCGCGGAAATCCCTATCATGCAATTTCTTGAGAAAGGGATTTGGCGTGAGCGGCAAAATCTATGTCGGCATCGGCGGCTGGACCTACGAGCCGTGGCGCGGCGTCTTTTATCCGCCGGGTCTGACGCAGAAGCGCGAGCTCGAATTCGCCAGCCGCAAGCTCACCTCGAGCGAGATCAACGGGACTTACTACTCGACCTTCAAGCCGGCGAGCTGGGCGAAATGGCGCGACGAGACGCCGCCCGGCTTCGTCTTTGCCGTGAAGGCCTCGCGCTATTGCACCAATCGCAAGGAGCTCGCCGGCGCCGGCGAATCGGTGGCGCGCTTCATCGGCCAGGGCATGAGCGAATTGCGCGACCGGCTCGGGCCGATCAACTGGCAATTCATGCCGTCGAAAAGATTCGACGTCGACGATTTCGGCGCCTTCCTTGCGCTCCTGCCCCGCGAGCTCGACGGTCGGCCGCTGCACCATGCGCTCGAGGTGCGTCATCCCTCGTTCAAGGATCCGCGCTTTTATGATCTCGCGCGCAAGCACAATGCCGCGATCGTCTTCGCCGATGACGATGAATTCCCGGCCATCGACGAGGCGACGGCGGATTTCGCTTATGCGCGGCTGATGCGCACCCAGGAAAGCATCGAGACCGGTTACGACGCACCGGCTCTCGACCGATGGTCGAAAATCGCCGCGGAATGGGCGAAGCGCGGCGACACCTTCGTCTATTTCATCTCCGGCGCCAAGATCCGCGCGCCGGCGGCAGCGCAAGCGATGATCGCGCGCGTGGCTTAGTCGCGATCCCGGAATCTTGAAGACGGAACCCGGGGCCTCGCGCCTCGGACAAGAGATCATTGTCGAATGGGATAGTTCCGAGCATGCTTTCGACTTATACAAAGAACGCCATCGTCCTCGGCCTGCTGGCGGCGGTCGGACCGTTCGCGATCGACATGTACATCCCGGCGCTGCCGACGATCGCGGCCGATCTCAACGCCTCGACCGCGGCGACCCAGATGACACTGACCGTATTCTTCGTGGCCTTCGGCCTTTGCCAGATCGTCTACGGTCCGGTATCGGACATGGTCGGTCGCAAGCCGCCGCTCTATGTCGGTCTTGCTCTCTTCACCGCCGGCTCGATCGGCTGCGCTGCGGCGGGGAACATCGAATGGCTGATCGGCTTCCGCTTCATCCAAGGTCTCGGCGCCTCGTCGGTGATGGTGATCCCGCGCGCGATCATTCGCGATCTCCATACCGGCGTTGAAGCGACGCGGCTGATGTCCCTTGTGATGCTGGTCCTGAGCGTCTCGCCGATTCTCGCGCCGCTGACGGGCAGCGCCCTCATCGTGCCCTTCGGCTGGCGCGCCGTCTTCATAGCCGTGACCTTGGTCGCGGCGCTGGGGCTGGTTCTTCTCGCCCTGTCGCTCCCTGAGACGCGGCCACGTGAGGAGCGGGTCAGCGTCGGCTTCGGCTCGGTGATGAGCGGCTTCGGCCAACTCCTCTGCCATGGCCGCTTTCTCGGCCTCACCTTCATTGGCGGGCTCGGCATGGCCGGGTTCTTTGCTTTTCTCGCGAGCTCGTCTTTCATTTACATCGACCATTTCGGACTGACGACGACCGAATACAGCCTCGCCTTCTCGATCAATGCCGTTGGCTTCATCGGCGCGTCGCAATTCGCGGCAAAGCTCGGCGCGCGCTTCGGGATGGCGCGGGTCGTGACGGGGGCGGTGTTTCTTCACACCCTCTTCGCGTTGACCTTGTTCGCGCTGACCCTCATCGGCGTCGATAACATCGCCGTGCTGATCGTTCTGCTTTTCCTCGCCTCGGCCTTCCTGGGACTCGTCATCCCCTCGACCATGGTGCTCGCGCTCGAGGAGCACGGGCCGATTGCCGGCATGGCTTCGGCGCTTGGCGGCATGCTGCAAATGCTGGCCGGCGGCCTGATGATCGTGATCGTCAGCCTGTTCTTCGACGGGACTGCCTTGCCGATGGTGACAATGATCGCGCTCTGCGCGGTCGGCGCCTTGGTCTTGAGCCTCGCCACCCTCCGGCGGCAGTCCGTTGCGACCGAAGCGGCCGAGCAAGAGGCGTGATCGCGGCCGAACCGCCGTTCAGGCCGTGGCGATGCCGGCGTCCTGCGCGGCCGCAGCGCTGCGCCGCGCATAGATCTCCTGGAAATCGATCGGATTGAGGAGAAGTGGGGTGAAGCCGCCGTCGCGCGTAACCTCGGCCAGGATCGAGCGTGCGAAAGGAAACATCTGGCGCGGCGTTTCGACCATCAGAGCGAGCGGGACATCATCGGCGGGCGTATTGGCGAGGGTGACGACGGCACCGTAGACGAGCTCGACGACGAACATATTGTCCCCGCCCTGCTTGGCGTCGGCGCGCAATGTCATGATCACTTCATAAATGTCGGGCGCGAGCGTTCCCGCCTTGACATCGACATTGATTTGGACATCGGGCTGCGTGCCCTGCTGCATAAGGCTTTGCGGCGCGCGCGGATTCTCGAAGGAAAGATCCTTTACATATTGCGCATTGATGACGAGCTGCCGCCGTGTGTCGCCGGGCGGTGCCGCGCCGCCATTATTCGCTTCCGCCATGATCAAGCCTCCGCACGCTCAGGAATGCGGCTGGCTAGCACGGATTGATGAGCGGCACAACCGGCCGCGGGGGTGCAGCTTGCCCTTTCCCGGCGGAACGCCTATCTAGAGGCGGAGCCAAGGCGCACGGATGGAAAACGCTCAACTCCTCGAAATCATCCTGTTTGCGGCGGTGGCCGGATTTCTCCTGATCCGCCTGCGTACGGTACTGGGCCGCCGCACCGGCAACGAACGGCGCATCGATCCCTTTGCCGCGCCGAAGCCGGCGCCGGCCTCGCCGCAGCGCCCAGCAGGGGCGCAGCCGGTCGAGGCAATCCGTGCCGCGACGGCGGGCCTGACCGGCATCGCTGCGCTCAAAGCGGCCGATCCGACCTTCGATGAGGCGGCCTTCTTGAAGGGCGCGAACAGCGCCTTCGAGATCATCTTGCGCGCTTTCGCCGCCGGCGATGTAGCGGCGCTTCGGCCGCTTCTCAGCAGCGAAGTCCTGGCGGCGTTCAGTGGCGCCATTGCGGCGCGCCAAGCCGCGCATGAGACGCTGCAAACGACCCTGGTTGCCATCAAATCCGCCAGCATTGTCGAAGCGACGGTCGAGGGCGCGACCGGCCTCGTCACGGTGAAGCTCGTTACGGATCAGATCAACGTCACGCGCGACGCCGACGGCAAGAGTGTCGATGGCGATCCGCAGAAAGTTGTCGAGAAGACCGATTTCTGGACCTTCTCCCGGGCGCTGCGCGCGCGCGATCCCAATTGGACCTTGGTCGCCACGCAGAGCCCGTGACGATCGCAGGTTCTTTTTCCCGACCTATCACTCTCTTCGTCCTTTTGCTTCTGGCGGCTTGCGCCGCGCCGCAAAAACCGCGCTTGACGCTGACGCCATCGCGCTTTGCCGATTTGCCAGGGTGGGGCGAAGATCATGCGAGCGAAGCGCTCGCCGCTTTCGCCAAATCCTGCGCCGAGCTGCAGAAGCGCGATGACGGCGCCAGCGTCGGGCCGCCGGAACTCCATCTGACGGCTGCGGATTGGCGGACGGCTTGCGTCGAGGCGATGCAAACACCAAGCGAGGACGGCGCGGCGCGCGCGTTTTTCGAGCGCAATTTCAGCCCTTATCTCGCCGGGAACAATAATGAGAGCGAGGGTCTCTTCACCGGCTATTACGAGCCGCAGCTCAATGGCGCGCGGCAGCGCGGCGGCGCGTTCCAGACCCCGCTTTTGCGGCGTCCGCCCGATCTCGTCATGGTCGAGCTCGGCCGCTTTCGCCCGGCGTGGCGCGGCGAGCGAATCGCGGGGCGCGTGGTCGACGGCTCGCTTCTTCCCTATCCGAGCCGCGCCGAGATCGAGCGCGGCGCGCTCGATCGAATGCATCTCGCGATCTTGTGGGTCGACGATCCGGTCGATGCCTTCTTTCTCCAGGTGCAGGGCTCTGGCCGGGTGCGAATGCCGGATGGATCGATGGTCCAGCTCGGCTATGACGGGCAGAACGGTCAGACCTATGTCGCGATCGGCAAGCTCCTGGTCGATCGCGGCGTGATGGCGCGCGAGGACGTCTCGCTGCAATCGATCCGCGCCTGGATCAAGGCGCATCCCGCCGAAGGCGCGGCGCTGATGGACGAAAACCCGTCCTATGTTTTCTTTCGCGAGCGCGCTGGCGACGGCCCGCTCGGCGCGGAAGGCATCGTCTTGACCCCCGGCCGCAGCCTCGCAGTCGACCGCAATTTCATCCCATTGGGGGCGCCGCTTTACCTTGTTACCGACAACCCGGCGTTGCGCCGCCTCATGGTCGCGCAGGATACGGGAGGGGCGATTGCCGGCCCGGTCCGGGGGGACGTGTTCTGGGGATTCGGGCCAGAGGCCGAGGCCAAGGCCGGCGCGATGCGCGCCCGGGGACACTACTACATTTTATTGCCGAAGCGCGTTTACTCTAAAGACGAGTCAGGTTTGTCTTGAAGTTGCCACAGAATTGGTCGAGCCTACGACTGATTATCGGGCCTGTTCGATTGTTTAAGGGATGCGAAAGCGTGTTGCCTCATAGAATGAGGTGGAATGGGCCGGTATGACGGGAGCGTCATCTCCGGTCCTGGAGGTACACCAATGAATTGTCAGATGAATCTTGCGCGGATTGGTTTCGCAACCTGTCTTGTAGCCGCCGCCGCAGCGCTTGCGCCCATGCCGGCGTCAGCGCGGGTGGTCGTCGGGTTCGGTTTCGGCGTCCCGATCGTTCCCGCTCCGTGGTATTACGCCCCGCCCCCTGTCGTCTATGCGCCGCCGCCGGTCGTCTACGCACCGCCACCGGTTGTCGTGCAGCCTGCCCAGCCAGCCTATGTCAGCCAGCCCAATCAGAACTGGTACTATTGCGACAATCCGAAGGGATATTATCCCTATGTCGCGACTTGCAATGGCCCGTGGCGGCAAGTGCCGGCGCAACCGCAAGCGGCAGCGCCGACACAGCAATAGCGTCTCTCATCGGCTGCAATGATCGTTCGAAGCGAGGAGTAATCGCCCGTGAAGCATAGCAAGGCGACAATCATCGGCGTCGCCGCCTTGGTGGGTCTGTCAGCTTGTGCCCGCGCCCCGATCGGTCCGACCGTGGCCGTGATGCCGGGCCCGAACAAGCCGTTCTCCGTCTTTCAAGAGGATCAGGCGATCTGCCGGCAATTTGCCGAGCAGCAGATCGGCGGCGCGCAGACCGCCGAGAATGTCGGCACGAACCAGACACTCATCGGAACCGGCATCGGCACTCTGCTCGGCGCGGGGCTCGGCGCTGCGGTGGGCGGCGGCCGCGGCGCGGCGATCGGCGCCGGTGCCGGCGCGCTGGGCGGCACCGCAGTCGGTGCTTCGCAAGCGCAAGAAACCGGAATTGGCGTCCAACGACGCTTTGACATCGCTTACTCGCAGTGCATGTATTCGCGCGGCAACCAGGTGCCGGGCTTTGTCCAGCCGGCGCCGCGAGGGAGCGTCGCGCCGCCTCCGCCGCCGGGTAGCTTTCCCCCGCCGCCGCCGCCCCCGCGCTGATCCTCCCCGGGTAGTTGCTTTCGGTGAAGGGCTTGGCCATCTTCTGAGCCATGGCTGAGCCTCTTCGCGTCGGTCTTTTCGTCACCTGCCTCGTTGATTTCTTCCGCCCGACCGTCGGCTTCGCGGCGGTGAAGCTGCTGCAATCCGCGGGCTGCGTCGTCACCGTTCCCGAGCGGCAAACTTGTTGCGGCCAGCCCGGCTACAATTCCGGCGACCGCGACGACACCAAGGCGATCGCGCGTCAGGTCATCGCCGCGTTTTCCGATTTCGACTATGTCGTCGTGCCGTCGGGATCGTGCGGCGGCATGATCAAGCTCCACTACCCCGCGCTCTTCGCCGATGAGCCGGAGATGAGCGAAAAGGCAAAGGCCCTGGCCGCGCGCACCTTCGAGCTCGTCGCCTTTCTCGCCGACGTGCTGAAGATCGAGCGCGTCGACGCCGCTTACGACGGCGTCGTCACTTATCACGATGCCTGCTCCGGCCTGCGCGAGCTCAAGGTGAAAGAGCAGCCGCGGCGCCTTCTCGGCGCCGTCGCGGGATTGCGCCTCAAGGAGATGGCGACGCCGGAAGTGTGCTGCGGCTTCGGCGGCACCTTTTGCGTCAAATATCCCGAGATATCGGACAAGCTGGTGAGCGACAAGGTGGCGGATATTGTCGCGAGCGGCGCCGACACATTGCTGTGCGGCGATATGGGCTGCCTGCTCAATATGGCGGGAAAGCTGTCGCGTCTCGGCAAAGATGTGCGCGTGCGGCACGTCGCCGAGGTGCTCGCCGGCGTGACGCAAGAGACGCCGCCGATCGGTGTTGCGGGCGAGAAGCGCTGATGCAGCCGACGAGCCGCGATTTCAAGATCAACGCGCATCGCGCGCTGGGCAATCCCAATCTCCAGCGCGCCATGGAGATGATGCGCACCGGTTTTCCGAACAACCGTGCCGTCGCGATCGAGCGCCTCCCCGAATTCGACGCGCTGCGCGATGAAGGCGTCGCCATCAAGAACCATGTGCTCGCCAATCTCGACTTCTACCTCGAGACGTTCGAGCGGAACGTCGAGGCCCAAGGCGGCAAGGTGCATTGGTGCCGCGACGCGCAGGAAGCGCGCGAGACGGTGCTTGCGATTTGCCGCGCGCTCGATGCAAAGACCGTGACCAAGGGCAAATCGATGATCGGCGAGGAGATCGCGATCAACGACTATCTCGAAGGCCACGGTATGACGGCGATCGAGACCGATCTCGGCGAATATATCGTACAGATTCGCCACGAGACGCCGAGTCATATCATCGCGCCGGCCGTGCATCTCGTGAAGGAGCAGGTGGCCGAAAGCTTCCGCGCGACGCATAAGGAGCTGCCGCCGGCGCGCGCGCTCGAGGAGCCGCGCATCATCTGCGACGAGGCGCGCAGTATTCTGCGCGAGAAATTTCTCGCCGCCGATATCGGCATCACCGGCGCCAATTTTCTCATCGCCGAGACCGGCTCTTCCATTATCGTCACCAATGAGGGCAATGGCGACCTGACGCAGATCCTGCCCAAGGCGCATATCGTGCTCGCGAGCCTCGAGAAGATCGTGCCGACGCTCGAAGATGCCTCGACTTTGTTGCGGCTCCTCGCGCGCTCCGCGACGGGGCAGGAATTCTCGACCTACACCACGGTCTCGACCGGGCCGCGCCGCGCCGATGACACCGACGGGCCGGGCGAATATCACGTCGTACTGCTCGACAACGGCCGCAGCGCGCTCTTGGGCGGCGAGTTCCAGGATATGCTGCGCTGCATTCGCTGCGCCGCGTGCCTCAATCACTGTCCCGTCTATGGCGCGATCGGCGGTCACGCCTATGGCTGGGTCTATTCGGGGCCGATGGGCGCAGTGCTGACGCCGACCCTGATCGGCATCGAAGAGGCGGGTCATCTGCCCAACGCCTCGACTTTTTGCGGACGCTGCGAGGAAGTCTGCCCGATGCGCATCCCGTTGCCGAAAATGATGCGGCAATGGCGTGAG
>CAYMNX010000607.1:0-2340 GCA_964391905.1 uncultured Rhizobiaceae bacterium | reverse complement strand
TGGCAGGCCGGGCCACACGCCTCTCCGCCGCAGCAATTCTCGGTCAGGTAGGAAACCAGATCATTCATCGCGGCGAAATCGGCCGCGTAGATAAGTTGGCGGCTGACCCGGCGCTGAGTGACGAGGCCGGCGTGGAGCAATTGCTGGAGATGAAAGGTCAGAGACGAAGGCGGCATGCCGAGCTGCCCGGCGATTGCGCCGGCGGAAAGGCCGTCCGGCCCGCGCTCGACCAACATGCGGAATACCGCAAGCCGATGCTCGTGCGCGATGGCGCCGAGCGCTCGAACGATCTTTTCCGTGTCCACCCCGCTCTCCTATATTTCCACAAGTATCGAAATAATGGGTGTGGCGGGGACTGTCAACTACATTTCGAGAATAATCGTACGATAGCCTTCGCAGCGCCGATGAGGCGACCAGCCGCGCCGTCAATCAGACCGGCATGACGAGATTGGCGTCACGCGCGAGCACCCAGCGGCCCGCTTCCTTGCGCAGGATCGAGAGCGTGTAGCCGGCACGCCGCATCGGCTGTCCCGGCTCGGGCGGGGTGATTGTCGCCTCGATGTAATTGCGCAAACAAGCCCAATCGCCCTGCACCACGATCTCTTGAACCTCGGCCCGACCTTCGAAGCGAACGTTCTTCATTCCCGCCGCTGCAGCGGCAAAGGCGGCTTTGCCGAAGGGCTGTTGGCCCGGCACCATGAAAATAACGTCGTCCGACATGAGGCTCAGCACGGTCGCAATATCGCCGGCCTTGCTCGCCTCGATCCAGGTCGCGACCAGCGCGCGAATGGCACGCTCATCCTCGGTCATGTCGCTTGCTCCTCGACCGGCGTATCGCCGAGCGCGCGCACCATCGCGGCCACTTCCTCCGTCGCCTCCGCCAAGCGCGCCGGATCGCGGCCGCGCAGCACGAGATTAACGCCGAAGGCGCCGCGCCGCATGATGGGATAAGAGCCGATCTCGATATCGGCGTAGCGATCCTGAATCGCGCCGAGATCCTTCGCCAGGATGCCTTCGGCGAGCGAGGTCGCGATCGTGCGCGAGAGCATCGGCTTGCCGCCTTTGAGCTCGCCCTTGATGCTGTCGAACATGCCCTGCATTACCCGCGGTATGCCGGCGAAGACATAGACATTGCCGATGCGGAATCCGGGTGCCCGCGAGACGGGATTGTAGATGAGCGTCGCCCCCTCGGGCGTCGTCGCCATGCGCATGCGCGCCGGGTTGAGCTCGCTCGGCTGATAGAAATTGAGGAAGTGCTTATGCGCCTCGGGATGAACCACCCAGGGCACGCCGAACGCCTTGGCGATGCATTCCGAGGTGATGTCGTCATGCGTCGGGCCGATGCCGCCGGTGGTGAAGAGGTAATCGTATTTGGCGCGCAGCTCGTTGACCGCGGCAACGATCATCGCCTCGACATCGGGAATGACCCGGGCCTCGCGCAGGGTCACGCCGACTTCGTTGAGACCCTTGGCGATATAGGCGAGATTTGCATCCTGCGTCCGGCCCGAGAGGATCTCATTGCCGATAACAAGGATGGCGGCGGTGACGATTTTGTCCTGAGGCTCGGCGCTCACGCTCTTCTCCCGATTGCTTTGGGCCTATAATGCCCGATCGGGCCGGCGCGGCAATGGTCTCCGGATTGCGGTCTTTACGGGAGGCGCTTGCCGCGCGCCTCCCGAAGATCGCGGCGTCGCGTCAGGCGGCGCGAACCGTCGCGAGGAAGGAGCCGACCTCGCGGCGCAGCGCCTCGGCCTCGCTTGCAAGCGCATCGGCGGCCGCCAGCACGTCGGCGGCATCGCGCCCGGCATGGCCGACCGCCTCGCTGACGCTGCCGATGGTCTGCGAGACGGCTTGCGTGCCCGTTGCCGCCTGCTGCACGTTGCGCGTGATCTCGTCGGTTGCGGCGCTTTGCTGCTGTACGGCGCTCGCGATCGAGCCCGAGATCTCGTTGATCTCGGAAATGGTCCGGGCGATCTTGCGGATCGCCTCGACCGCGACGCCGGTCTCGCTTTGCACCGCCGCGATCTGCGAGCGGATATCCTCGGTCGCCTTGGCCGTCTGGTTGGCAAGGGATTTGACCTCGCTCGCCACGACGGCAAAGCCCTTGCCGGCCTCGCCCGCGCGTGCCGCCTCGATGGTGGCGTTGAGCGCCAAGAGATTGGTCTGCGAGGCGATGCCGTTGATCAGCTCGATGACGTCGCCGATCTTTTGCGCCGCGTCGGAAAGGCCGGCCACGGTCGAATCGGTCTTGCGGCTTTCCTCTTCCGCCTGGCGGCTGACCCCCGCGGCTTGCGTGACTTGCCGGCCGATTTCGGCGATCGACGCCGACAGCTCTTCGGA
>CAYMNX010000606.1:0-3110 GCA_964391905.1 uncultured Rhizobiaceae bacterium | reverse complement strand
TTCTACGAGCACAGCAAGGTCTATGTCGCGGCGCCGCCCGACGTGCTGCGCGTCGATGAGAAGAACATCCGCGAGCACTACGTCCCCAATGTCTGCGGGGTCATCATGACCACGAACCACAAGACGGACGGCATCTATCTGCCGGCCGACGATCGCCGCCATTTCGTGGCGTGGTCCGACCTGACGCAGGACGACTTTCCGGACGGCTATTGGCGCAACCTCTATGCCTGGTATGCCGCCGGCGGCATCGCCAATGTCGCCGCATGGCTGGGCAAGGTCGATCTTTCCTCCTTCGACGCGAAGGCACCGCCGCCCAAGACGGCGGCCTGGCACGACATCGTGGCCGCGAACCGGGCGCCGGAAGATGCCGAGATGGCCGACGCCATCGAGGCGCTCGGCAATCCCTTAGCGCTCACGATAAGCCAGCTCGCCCATGCCACCAGCAGCGCGTCCTTCCACGATTTCCTGACCGACCGCCGCAATGCGCGGCAAATCCCGCATCGGCTCGAAGCCGCCGGCTACGTCGCCGTGCGCAATCCCGCCGATGTTCGCGACGGTCAATGGAAGATCAATGGCAAGCGCCAGATGGTCTATGCACGAAAGGATCTGGCGATCCGGGAGCGGATCGCCGCCGCAACCAGCCTCGTCCATCGGTGATGTCGGTGAAGTCGGTGATTCTCTATCTCCATTATTTTCCCCCTCACGCGCGCGCGCCTTTTGCGATTTGCAAGCAGGGAGCGGGAAGAGAGTTCGTAAATAATAGAGATACGGAATCACCGACTTCACCGACATCACCACCCGGCGTTGCCATTGGCGGTCATCGGCCGCAACGCGACGCCATCTTGCAACGCCGCGCCGCGCGGTTCCTCTTGGCGCCGCGCGTATGCGGGGGGCGAAGGCGCTTGGGTTCGCCATTCTGCGGGGGCGCAAATGCCTAAACTAGCGGCAAGCGCCAACGGTGACTCGAAAGCGGGCAGCGTCACCAAGGCGGCATTCGCCGAGCGCGTCGGGCTGACACGCGGGCGCATCTCGCAATTGATCGCGCAAGGCTTGCCCGTGCTCGACGACGGCCGGATCGATGTCGAAGCCGGCCTGCGCTGGATGGAGGAGAACCTCGATCCCGACCGGCGCGGCAAAGGCGGTGTCGCCGGCGCGACGCCATCGCTCGCGGAAGCCCGGCGCCTGCACGAAATCGTCAAGGTCCAGCGCGCCAAGCTCGCCCTCGAACGCGAGCGCGGCGACCTCGTGAACCGCTCGGCGGTGAAGGCCGCGGTCTATGCCCGCGCTAAGGCCGAGCGCGACGCGCACATGGCCTGGGTCGCGCGCGTGACTCCGTTGCTTGCGGCAGAGCTCGGCGCCGATCCAACGCGCACCTTCGCGGCGCTCGATCGGCTCATGCGCGATCACCTCGTCGATCTTGCCCGCATTCCATTGCCGGAGCTGCGCGATGGATGACATCACGGCTTGGGTTGACGAGATTTGGCGCGAGGGCGCGGCGCCCGAACCGCCGCTCACCGTCTCGCAATGGGCGGACGAGAATCGGCTTCTGCCCGACTTGTCCGCCGAGCCGGGGCGATGGCGCACCTCGCGCACGCCGTACTTGCGCGAGATCATGGATTGCCTTTCGGCGAATGATCCGACCGAGCGCGTCGTGTTCATGAAGGGCGCGCAGCTCGGCGGCACCGAAGCCGGACTGAACTTCCTCGGCTATGTCATCCACCATGCGCCCGGACTGATGCTCATGGTCCAGCCGACCATGGACGCGGTTCGACGCAACACGTCGATCCGCATCGATCCGATGATCGCCGCTTCGCCAGCGCTCCGCGAGCGCGTGGTCGAACCCGGCAGGAAGGAGCCGGGCAACAGCCAGTTCCGCAAGCTCTTCCCCGGCGGGCAGCTCGTCATGGTCGGCGCCGCCTCAGGCGTGGGCCTGCGCTCGACCCCGGCGCGCTATCTCTTCCTCGACGAGGTGGACGCCTATCCGTCCGACGTATCGGGCGAAGGCGATCCGGTTGCGCTCGCGGTTCAGCGCACCGTCACCTTCCGCGGCCGGCGCAAGATCGTGCTCGTCTCGACGCCGACCTTGAAGGGCTTCTCGCGCATCGAAGCGGCCTATGAGGAATCGGACAAGCGCATCTTCGAGGTGCGCTGCCCGGATTGCGGCAGCTTCTCAGCCGTAACCTGGGCGCAGATTCAATGGCCGGAGGGCCGGCGCGATCTTGCGCACCGCGTCTGCCCGGTGTGTGGCGCGGTGCACGAGGAGCACATGAAGCCGGCGCTCCTCGCCTCGGGCCGCTGGCGCGCAACCGCAACCGGCGACGGCAAGACCGCCGGTTTCCATCTTTCGAGCCTCTATTCGCCGTTCGAGACATGGGCCGAGATTGCGATCGAGCACGGGCAGGTTTATCGCGATCCGGCGCGGCTTCAGGTCTGGACCAATACCAAGCTCGCCGAAACCTGGGAGGACCAGGCCGGCGAAGTGATCGACGCCGAGCCGTTGATGGCGCGGCGCGAGGATTGGGGCGGGCTCTTGCCCGAGCGCATCGCGGTGCTCACCGCCGGGGTGGACGTGCAGGGCGATCGGCTCGAACTGCACGTGATCGGCTGGGGCCGCGACGAGGAGGCGTGGTCGATCGACTATCGCGTGATCTTCGGCGACCCGTCCGGGCCGCGCGTTTGGAGCGACCTCGATGCGGCGCTCGCCGCCACCTATCCGCACGCCCGCGCCGTCGCCGATCTTGTCATCCGCGCGGTCGCGGTCGATACCGGCGGGCAGCACACCAAGGCCGCCTACGAATACTGCCGCACCCGGCTCCATCGGCGGGTTTGGGGAATCAAGGGCCGCGGCGGGCCGGGCCTGCCGCTATGGCCGCGGCGCCCGTCGCGCACCAAGGGCAAGGCGCCGCTGTTCGTGATCGGCGTCGATGCCGCCAAGGACGCGCTGTTCGCGCGGTTGCGGCTCACCGAAGCCGGTCCCGGCGTGCTGCACTTCCCCATGGAGCGCGATGCGGAGTTCTTCCGCCAGCTCACCGCCGAGCGCGTCGTCACCCGCTTCGAGCGCGGGCGGCCGATCCGGTTATGGCAACCGCGCCGCGAGGGCGAGCGCAACG
>CAYMNX010000605.1:0-3452 GCA_964391905.1 uncultured Rhizobiaceae bacterium | reverse complement strand
TCGAATTTCCAGCCGTGATAAAGGCAACGCAGGCCGCATTCCTCATTGCGGCCGAAGGCGAGTGATGCTTGGCGGTGGGGGCAGTGTTCTCCCAGCACGCCCAGTCGACCCCGACTGTCGCGGAAGACGACGAGATCTTCGCCGAGGAGCCGGGTGCGGATCGGTGTCCCGTCCGGTTCTACGACTTCCTCGGACATGCAAGCGGGAAGCCAATGGCGGCGCATCAGCTGGCCCATCGGCGCTTCGCCTTCGACGCGGCACAGGAGTTCGTTTTCTTCCGGGGTCATCGCATCCTCCGACCGAATTCCTTAGTTATCGAATGATTTTAGGGGCGGAAGCGATTTTGTCCACCGCCTTGCCCGGAGCCCCATAAAGCCCGCCGCGACCTTGCCCGAGCAATCGATTTTCTTCGTCATCGCGCGCGGGATGTGAACCACGACTAAGTCGCCTTCACCCTTGGCTCGACCAATCTTTACCGCGTCTGACCGCGGATCTCGGCCAATACCTGCTCGAGCTCCGATTGCCAGAAGGCTCTCTCGATCCCGAAGGCCGTCTCGATTTTTCTGCAGTCGAGCACGGAGAAACCTGGCCGTGGCGCGGGCGCGCCAAACTCTTTCGTTGAGATCGGCGCGATCAGAGGCGGTCGCGGAACGAGATCGCCCGCCAAGCCGAAGATCGCCTGGGCAAATTGATGCCAGCTCACGGCCTCTCGCCCGGCATAGTGATAGATCCCGAAATTCTTTCCGCCACTCATCAAATTCCTCGTGATTTCCGCGATCACGCGTGCAAGATCGCTGGCCGAGGTGGGGCAGCCGATCTGGTCGACCACGACACTGAGACGATCGCGCTCGCGGCCCATGCGTAGCATGGTGCGCACGAAATTCTGGCCATGCGCGGCAAAAAGCCAGGAGGTGCGAAGGATGACATGCTCTTGCAGAATGGCTGCGATCGCCTGCTCGCCGGCCAGCTTCGATTGGCCGTAGACCGATAGCGGCGCGGTTGGGTCGGTTTCCTGCCAGGGCCGCGATCCTTCGCCAGCGAACACGTAATCGGTCGAGACATGGATGAGCGGGATGCGGCGGCTGGCCGCCGCGCGAGCGAGATGCTGCGCTCCCAGATGATTGACGGCAAAGGCCTGGGCGCGCTCTGATTCGGCCCGATCGACCGCGGTATAGGCGGCGGCATTGATGATGAGATCGGGCGCGCTCGCCGTTACCGCCTCGTCCACCGCGACAGCGTCTGTCACATCGAGTTGCTCTCTACCGAGGGCGGTGACCTGCACGCCACGCCGCCATTGCCGCCGTAAAAGCTCCGTTGCCAACTGTCCCGACCGACCGACGATCAGAATGTTCATGAGAGCACCGCAATTTGCATCGCGGTTTGGCATCTTAATGGACAGTTGTTGCAATTTATAAAACAATCGCTTCGGCGGATTGGCGGCGCTCGCATCGCCCCGAGCGGAACACCACCGAATGCAGCAAGGGGCCCCCCCGCCATCCTAGCGCCGAATGCCGCGGCCCTTCGGCAGCATCAGGCCGATCAGCATCACCGCGACCGCGAGCGCCACAAGGATGAGGAAGACGATGTGGAGCGAGCGGCTGAATTCCTGCATCAGCGGCGCCAGGGTTTCCGGCGGCAGCGTCGCGCGCAGCTCGGGCGTCATGATGCGCGTCAGCAGATCGCCTTCGCCTTTCAGATAGAGCGATAGGCCGGCGTTCAAGATGCCGCCGAAAGCCGCGGCGCCCAGGGCTTGGCCCAAGATGCGGCTGAAGATGAAGGCCGAAGTCGCGATCCCGCGCGTGCCCCAACTGCTTTCGCTTTGGATCGCCACCATATAGGTGTTGTTGTTGAGGCCAATGCCGAGGCCGAGGAGCAGCCCGCTCCACATCACCCAAGCGATGCTGCTTTCCGCGTCGAGCATCGCCATCATGATGCTGCCGACGATGTAGAAGACCGCGCCGGTCGTGGCGGCGGTCCGGTATGAGGCGCGCAGCATGATGCGTCCGGCAAGCACGGCGCCAAGCGGGCTCGAGGCCGACATCGACATGAGGGTAATGCCGGCGGTAAGGGCAGTGCCGCCCATCACGCCTTGGATATAGACTGGGAGATAGGCGGCCACACCCATCATGGTAATGCCGAGAGCGAGCGAGGCGAGGTTGCCGCTGGTCGCCATGCGATCCTGCCAAAGGCTCATCGGCCAGATCGGCTCGGCGACGCGTTGCTCGTACAGGACGAAAGCCGCGAGCGTCAGGAGCGCAACGATGATTAGCGCTGCAAATACAAAGTGCGAAAGCGCCGCCGACTGTGCCAGCGCAAAGAGCAGGACGAAGGTTCCAATCGCGAGCAGCGCCGCGCCCCCGATATCAAGCCGGGCGCGGCGCCGTGTGATCCGCTCTTTGAGGGCCCAGATGAGGATTGCGGCGGTCAAGGCGCCAAGCGGGAGATTGATCCAGAACACCATCTGCCAAATCGTGTGCGCGACGAGGAAGGCCCCGACGACGGGACCCAGTACGGCCGCGCCGATGAATACGCCCGAGACATAGCCCTGCATCCGCGCGCGATCGGCGCCGCTATAGACATCGCCGATCAAGGTGCGGCCGACGGGCATGATCGCGCCGGCGCCGAGGCCTTGGACGATGCGGAACGCGATGAGCGACGGCATGCTCCAGGCCAGGCCGCAAAATCCGGAGCCGATCAGGAATAGGGCGATGCCGAAAAGAAGAATGGGCTTGCGGCCATAAAGATCGGAGAGTCGCCCATAGATCGGCGTCGTCACCGCCTGGGTCAGGAGGTAGACGGTAAAGACCCAGCTCAACAGCTCGAAGCCGCCTAGTGCGGCGACGATGGTTGGCATCGCTGTCGCAACGATTGTGCTCTCGATGGCGGTGATGAATACCGAGGCGAGCGCGGCGATGAAGATGAGAACGCGGCTCTCGGCTGCGATACCGGCCTCGTCGCTGAGTTCGTCCTTGGTCGTCTCCGCCGTCATCGATCAGGCCCTTAAGACAGCACCGGCGCGTTTGCGGCACGCTTTTGCCGGGTCATAGTCCGAACTGACGGCCGCCGCATCCGCGCATTTTGCATGCGAGGATTTCGCGAAGTGGCGGAATAAAGGCGGGAAACCGCCATCGGAGCGGTGCGCCGAGGGGAATGCCTGGTTAACGCGTCTGACCGGCCTTGCGCAGCGCGCCGACGATTGCCGTCAGATCGAAGCGTCCGCGCTTCAGATCGTGCCGTGCATTCTCGACGGGTATGAGTCGTGTCGGCGCCGGAATTGCCGCGAGAGCCGAGCGAAGCTCGGCGATCGAGCCGAAGGGATCGGCGGTGCCGTGGACGAAGACGGCGGGGACGCGTAAGCGCGGGAAGTGCTGCGTCCGCAACTGCGTCGGCTTGTTCGGTGGATGGAGCGGATAGGAAAGGAGAAGGAGCACCGCCGCAAGGTCGGGCTCGTC